>NZ_AEJZ01000223.1:0-11639 GCF_000208525.1 Escherichia sp. TW14182 | reverse complement strand
TTAACTATATTGTGAGGCTTGCATAATGGCTTTCAGAATGAGTGCAGAAGCACAAACTATCCGCGTTTTCAATTTACTTGATGGAACCAATGAATTTATTGGGGAAAGTGATGCGTATATTCCGCCGTATACAGGTCTGCCTGCAAACAGTACAGATATTGCGCCGCCTGATATACCGGCTGGTTATGCAGCCGTTTTCAATGCAGATGAAATGAAATGGGAGTTGATGGAAGATCATCGCGGAAAGACTGTCTACGAAACGAAAACGGGAGCAGCCATTTATATTTCTGAACTTGGCGCATTACCTCCAGACGTGACAGCCATTTCCCCGGATGGGGATTATCAGAAATGGGACGGAAATGCGTGGGTGAATGATGAGAATGCAGAGCGTGATGCGCTTGTCAGAGCGGCTGACTCTCAGAAGAAAGAGCTGATTGCATATGCAGGTGAAATTATTGCCACGCTGCAGGATGCTGTCGATTTAGATATGGCTACCGAGGAAGAAAAGTTAAGCCTGACACACTGGAAAAAATACCGTGTGCTACTGAATCGCGTTCAGCCGGAAAATGCTCCGGATATAGAATGGCCAGAAATGCCGCAATAAATCGTATTAGCTCTGGTGTGAGATTACTCATCTATGGCACAGAGTAAAAACTAATCTGACAGTCCGCTCTGTGCCTGTAGCGGAAGTATTGTGCTTGCGACAGCTATGGAAAACGCACTGCGAACGGTGAATCAGGAGAGAAAAGATTATCTATTCTTAAGCTCGGATCACTACGGCGTCCGTCGTACGGTGTGGTCGGGGCATCTTAATAGCATCGACGCAGAACGTTATTTGCGCAATGTACGGTCGGTAATCGCGATCATCCAATCATTTGCGTAAACCAACTCTTGCATTGGTGTACCATCCTGCATGGGGAATAATCTCCGAGTCATGCATGCTGTCAATATGGCTCTCGCGGGACTCTTGCTGAGAAACTCAACCCATCTTCACTAAAAATGCAGTATCCTGCGAAGTTCTTATTTCTAATTCACTTGATAAAAATCTTTATAGTTCTCCTTTCCGTAAAACTTCCTGCGTTATTTCTTCTTTTCAGCCCCATCAATACATCGAGAAGGCATGCGAAGCATTAAAAAAACTCTCTAAATTTCCGAAAAATAGAAAATTTGCTTGGTATAATCGAGATTGAGATACACATGTTCTCATACCCCCTGCCGGGCAAGCACGGTAGGGATTATTTTCAATCAATATGGAGAGGAGCCTATGGCTTAATCTGTTTATAGAAGGAGTAGTAAAAATGACCAAATGGACATTTGAAAAAAATATTGTTGCACAAGGAATTGCTGCAAAAAATAAATCTGGACGTATTCCGGCGATTGACATTCAACCAGGCTCTGGTCTTTTGAAGCGTCATCAAATGGCGTTGTATGAAAGCGCAATCAACTTCAGAGCGCCAATTGAGGAAAATGAATGTGGGCGATACAACCCCCCAGGGGGATGTGTGGCGGTATGGTATGCCTCTGACTCTGCGTTAACGGCGGCGGCAGAAGCTTATGGGCGTTTGCTCCATCTCGAAGGGACGATTTCTTATCCTGAATCGGTACTTTCACAACACTATATGTGCTCTGTGGATGTCATGAGGCCAGTGAAAGTGATCGATGTTGTAGCGCTCTGTGAGTTGTTACATATTCCTTTGGATAGCTTAGAGAACGAGGATTACACTTTTACTCAATGGCTAATGGAACATCTTTATACACATTTCGGGCGTGACTATGACGGGATAGCCTATACCTCAAGGCATAAACGCTATAAACGCTGTTATGCCTTTTGGGAACGACCGGATAGTACACCAGCCTTTACCGATACCCCTCAGGGGATGGTGCCTTATGCCAGTTACATCGAAAATGACGAAGGTATCTTCCCTAAAGGGTGGCACAAAGGAACGATGTCAGGTGAAGAGATGTTCGAAGAACTGCTTGGATTCGAAATTACGCCAGAACCAATGTAAACCAAAGAGGGGCTGGCTAGCCCCTCTTTTTAAAACAATTAACTGGATACATGATTTCCGAACTGTTTAGCGGCACGGATAGCCAGACTAAGTTCACTATTTTTAGCGCCGTCCTGCATGATTTGAATCGGCGTCTTTTTCAGGCCTTCGCTATTAACCTCTATTGGTGATTTCAGCACACCCAACCGCAGCATTGGATGGGTATTCTCGTCAAATGCCGCCATTACGTCTTCAAAGCCGGGAATCAGCCCGTTATCTGTGAACTGAAATTTCGGGAAAATAAAATCACCGTTCTGCTTGAATGCTAAAAGCTTGTTCTTCTTAACGCGAATGTTGATCGCCTGGCGGGTGATTCCAAGAATATCGACCACGTCATTTACCTTTAGCGTACCGCCTAACTCCTGAAGCCCACGATAAAATCGTTCCAGATTTTCGCGACGACGGCGCACTTTACGTAGTTCGTAGTCATTGACACGAGTCTTCTGTTCGAGTTGAACGGTGTAGAGCAATTGCATCAGTGAACTATCATCCAGCGTGATAGCATTAATTGCCTGGTTTTTGTCTTCAAATTCAGGCATCAGGGAAATAGCGAGGTTGTTAATTCTTTTCAGAAGGTTCAACTGGTGTTCATTCAGCTTAGCTGAAGTGTTGGTTTCCCTTTCTGCTGCGGTGTGTTTGATCATTGTGCACCTCCATTTGACGATTATCATAATTCATTTTATTGGAATGGTCAAATTCAAGGGCAAGCAATCTATGGTCAATCAAGGCGTAATTCTTTGGCATAGACCCGATTGACTCATGCACCGTGATGTTAGCATGCACATAATTATGGTTATCCACACCTCGTACAAATCAGTCTGCCAGACTTGATAGCTTTTTGGCTACGTAAATTGTCAGTTGGAAGCTGGGTTAGTACAAATTAGGAAATGCGGGCGAATTGCCCGCCTTTTCTGTATCTGTTGTTTCATCCACTGACCATCCAGGGCAAATAGCGTCTCATGCTCTGCACAACAGAAAATAGTTGCACCCATTAACCACGGAGTTAAACGGATGAGTGACTATCATCATGGCGTGCAGGTGCTGGAGATTAACGACGGCACCCGCGTCATTTCCACTGTATCCACTGCCATTGTCGGCATGGTCTGCACGGCCAGCGATGCGGATGCGGAAACCTTTCCCCTCAATAAACCTGTGCTGATTACCAATGTGCAGAGCGCAATTGCAAAGGCCGGTAAAAAAGGCACGCTGGCGGCGTCGTTGCAGGCCATCGCTGACCAGTCAAAACCAGTCACCGTTGTTGTACGTGTGGAAGACGGCACCGGCGACGACGAAGAAACGAAACTTGCGCAGACCGTTTCCAATATCATCGGCACCACCGACGAAAACGGTCAGTACACCGGACTGAAAGCCCTGCTGGCGGCGGAGTCGGTAACCGGTGTTAAACCGCGTATTCTCGGCGTGCCGGGACTGGACACCAAAGAGGTGGCTGTTGCACTGGCATCAGTCTGTCAGAAGCTGCGCGCTTTCGGATATATCAGCGCATGGGGCTGTAAGACCATTTCCGAGGTGAAAGCCTACCGCCAGAATTTCAGCCAGCGTGAGCTGATGGTCATCTGGCCGGATTTCCTCGCATGGGATACGGTCACCAGTACCACCGCCACCGCGTATGCCACCGCCCGTGCGCTGGGTCTGCGCGCTAAAATCGACCAGGAGCAGGGCTGGCATAAAACGCTGTCCAATGTCGGGGTGAACGGTGTTACCGGCATCAGCGCATCCGTCTTCTGGGATTTGCAGGAGTCCGGCACCGATGCTGACTTGCTTAACGAGTCAGGCGTCACTACGCTGATTCGCCGCGACGGTTTCCGCTTCTGGGGTAACCGTACCTGCTCCGATGACCCGCTGTTCCTCTTTGAAAACTACACCCGCACCGCGCAGGTGCTGGCCGACACGATGGCTGAGGCGCACATGTGGGCGGTGGACAAGCCCATCACCGCAACGCTGATTCGCGACATCGTTGACGGCATCAATGCCAAATTCCGTGAGCTGAAAACAAACGGCTATATCGTGGATGCGACCTGCTGGTTCAGCGAAGAATCCAACGATGCGGAAACCCTCAAGGCCGGAAAACTGTATATCGACTACGACTATACCCCGGTGCCTCCTCTCGAAAACCTGACCCTGCGCCAGCGTATCACCGATAAATACCTGGCAAATCTGGTCACCTCGGTTAACAGCAATTAAGGAGCCTGACCGATGGCAATGCCGCGCAAACTCAAATACATGAATGTCTTTCTGAACGGCTACAGCTATCAGGGCGTTGCAAAGTCCGTCACGCTGCCAAAACTGACCCGTAAGCTCGAAAATTATCGCGGCGCGGGGATGAACGGCAGCGCACCGGTAGACCTCGGCCTTGATGACGATGCGCTGTCAATGGAGTGGTCGCTCGGGGGCTTCCCGGATTCGGTTATCTGGGAGCTTTACGCCGCAACCGGTGTGGATGCCGTACCGATTCGTTTTGCAGGCTCTTACCAGCGCGACGATACCGGCGAAACGGTGGCCGTCGAGGTGGTCATGCGTGGACGTCAGAAAGAAATCGACACCGGAGAGGGTAAACAGGGAGAGGATACCGAATCGAAACTCCCGGTGATTTGTACTTATTTCAAGTTGACGATGGACGGTAAGGAGCTGGTCGAAATCGACACCATCAACATGATTGAGAAGGTGAACGGTGTCGACCGGCTGGAGCAACACCGCCGTAATATCGGCCTGTGATTTTCATCCGGTCAGCCAGGCTGACCGGTTAACCCTGATTCAGAAGTGAGAAAAACATGAACAAAGAAAATGTCATTATCCTGGAAAATCCGGTCAAACGTGGTGAGCAGGTTATCGAACAGGTCACGCTGATGAAACCCAATGCCGGGACGCTGCGCGGTGTCAGTCTGGCTGCGGTTGCAAACTCCGAAGTCGATGCACTGATTAAGGTGCTGCCGCGCATGACGGCACCGATGCTGACCGAGCAGGAAGTCGCCGCGCTGGAACTGCCTGACCTTGTGGCACTGGCCGGTAAGGTGGTCGGTTTTTTGTCGCCGAACTCGGTGCAGTGACGTTTCCGAAAAATCTGTCGGTCGATGACCTGATGGCGGATGTGGCAGTGGTATTTCACTGGCCGCCATCAGAACTGTATCCCATGAGCCTGACCGAACTCATCACATGGCGCGAAAAGGCGCTCCGGCGAAGCGGAAACACGAATGAGTAACAATGTAAAATTACAGGTATTGCTCAGGGCTGTTGACCAGGCATCCCGCCCGTTTAAATCCATCCGTACAGCGAGCAAGTCGCTGTCGGGGGATATCCGGGAAACACAAAAATCACTGCGCGAGCTGAACGGTCACGCATCCCGTATTGAGGGATTTCGCAAGACCAGTGCACAGCTTGCCGTGACTGGTCATGCACTTGAAAAGGCACGGCAGGAAGCCGAAGCCCTTGCCACACAGTTTAAAAACACCGAACGTCCGACCCGTGCTCAGGCGAAAGTGCTGGAATCCGCAAAGCGTGCGGCGGAGGACTTACAGGCGAAATATAACCGCCTGACGGATTCCGTTAAACGCCAGCAGCGGGAACTGGCCTCTGTGGGAATTAATACCCGCAATCTTGCACATGATGAGCAGGGACTGAAAAACCGTATCAGTGAAACCACCGCACAGCTTAACCGTCAGCGCGACGCGCTGGCGCGTGTCAGTGCGCAACAGGCAAAACTTAACGCAGTAAAACAGCGTTATCAGGCCGGAAAGGAACTGGCCGGAAATATGGCCTCGGTGGGCGCTGCCGGTGTGGGGATTGCGGCGGCGGGAACGATGGCCGGAGTTAAGTTGCTGATGCCCGGTTATGAGTTTGCGCAGAAAAACTCAGAATTACAGGCTGTGCTCGGTGTGGCAAAAGACTCCGCCGAAATGGCTGCACTACGCAAGCAGGCGCGTCAGCTCGGCGACAATACCGCAGCCTCGGCAGATGATGCAGCCGGTGCGCAGATTATTATTGCGAAAGCCGGTGGGGATGTTGATGCCATTCAGGCGGCAACGCCGGTCACGCTGAATATGGCGCTGGCGAACCGTCGCACAATGGAAGAAAACGCCACCCTGCTGATGGGGATGAAATCCGCCTTTCAGCTTTCAAACGATAAGGTCGCTCATATCGGGGATGTTCTCTCCATGACGATGAACAAAACCGCCGCTGATTTTGACGGCATGAGCGATGCGCTGACCTATGCCGCACCAGTGGCAAAAAATGCCGGTGTCAGCATTGAAGAAACCGCCGCAATGGTCGGGGCGCTGCATGATGCAAAAATCACAGGCTCAATGGCGGGGACGGGAAGCCGTGCCGTGTTAAGTCGCCTGCAGGCACCGACTGGAAAAGCATGGGATGCACTCAAAGAGCTTGGCGTGAAAACCTCAGACAGTAAGGGAAACACCCGACCAGTATTTACCATTCTGAAAGAAATGCAGGCCAGCTTTGAGAAAAACCGGCTCGGTACTGCCCAGCAGGCCGAATACATGAAAACCATTTTCGGGGAGGAGGCCAGCTCAGCCGCCGCTGTGCTGATGACTGCCGCGTCAACCGGAAAGCTGGACAAACTGACCGCTGCGTTTAAAGCCTCGGACGGGAAGACCGCAGAGTTGGTAAATATCATGCAGGACAACCTCGGCGGTGACTTTAAGGAGTTTCAGTCCGCTTATGAGGCGGTGGGGACAGACCTGTTTGACCAGCAGGAAGGCGCACTGCGTAAGCTCACGCAGACGGCCACAAAGTATGTGTTAAAACTCGACGGCTGGATCCAGAAAAACAAATCACTGGCGTCAACCATCGGCCTCATTGTCGGTGGTGCACTGGCGCTGACTGCTGTCATCGGTGCCATTGGCCTCGTAGCCTGGCCGGTTATCACTGGCATCAATGCCATCATCGCGGCAGCAGGCGCAATGGGGGCAATCTTCACGACGGTTGGCAGTGCTGTTATGACGGCCATCGGGGCGATTAGCTGGCCGGTTGTGGCCGTGGTGGCCGCCATTGTCGCCGGGGCGTTGCTTATCCGTAAATACTGGGAGCCTGTCAGCGCATTCTTTGGCGGTGTGGTGGAAGGGCTGAAAGCGGCATTTGCGCCGGTGGGGGAACTGTTCACGCCACTTAAGCCGGTGTTTGACTGGCTGGGCGAAAAGTTACAGGCCGCGTGGCAGTGGTTTAAAAACCTGATTGCCCCGGTCAAAGCCACCCAGGACACCCTGAACCGTTGCCGTGACACGGGCGTCATGTTCGGGCAGGCACTGGCTGACGCGCTGATGCTGCCGCTTAATGCGTTCAACAAACTGCGCAGCGGTATTGACTGGGTACTGGAAAAACTCGGCGTCATCAACAAAGAGTCAGGCACGCTTGACCAGACCGCCGCCAGAACTCGTGCCGCCACGTATGGCACCGGTGGTTATATTCCGGCGACCAGCTCTTATGCTGGCTATCAGGCTTATCAGCCAGTTACGGCACCGGCTGGCCGCTCTTATGTGGACCAGAGTAAAAACGAATATCACATCAACCTGACGGGCGGTACTGCGCCGGGGACACAGCTCGACCGCCAGTTACAGGATGCGCTCGAAAAATACGAGCGGGATAAACGTGCGCGCGCCCGTGCCAGCATGATGCATGACGGTTAAGGAGGTGACGAAAAATGATGCTCGCGTTAGGTATGTTTGTTTTTATGCGCCAGACGCTGCCACACCAGACCATGCAGCGTGAATCAGATTATCGCTGGCCGTCAAATTCCTGTATCGGTAAACGGGATGCCTTTCAGTTTCTCGGTGTGGGTGAGGAAAACATTACGCTTGCAGGCGTGCTTTATCCCGAGCTGACCGGCGGAAAGCTGACGATGACCACGCTCAGACTGATGGCAGAGGAAGGCCGGGCGTGGCCGTTGCTGGATGGCACCGGCATGATTTACGGCATGTATGTCATCAGCAGGGTGAGTGAAACAGGGAGTATTTTCTTTGCAGACGGCACACCCAGAAAAATTGATTTTACGCTGTCGCTCACCCGCGTTGATGAATCACTGGCCGCGCTTTATGGCGATATCGGTAAACAGGCGGAATCGCTCATCGGTAAGGCTGGCAGTATGGCGACCAGATTCACGGGTATGACGGGGGCGGGATAATGCTGGATGCGCTGACATTTGATGCAGGCAGTACGCTGACGCCGGATTACATGCTGATGCTCGACAGCAGGGATATTACCGGCAATATCAGCGACCGTCTGATGAGCATGACCCTGACGGATAACCGGGGCTTTGAGGCTGACCAGCTTGATATTGAACTGAACGACGCCGACGGGCAGGTAGGGCTACCGGTTCGTGGCGCTGTCCTGACGGTGTATATCGGCTGGAAAGGTTTTGCCCTGGTATGCAAAGGGAAATTCACCGTTGATGAGGTAGAACACCGGGGCGCGCCGGATGTGGTCACCATCCGCGCCCGGAGTGCAGATTTTCGCGGGACGCTCAATTCCCGCCGGGAAGGCTCCTGGCATGACACCACGCTCGGTGCGATTGTTGAGGCGATAGCCTCCCGTAACAGGCTGGAAGCCAGTGTTGCTCCGTCACTGGCCGGAATTAAAATCCCGCACATCGACCAGTCGCAGGAGTCTGATGCGAAATTCCTGACCCGCCTTGCTGAACGCAACGGCGGTGAGGTGTCGGTAAAAATGGGAAAACTGTTGTTTCTCAAAGCGGGGCAGGGGATGACGGCCAGCGGTAAAAAAATCCCGCAGATTACCATCACCCGCAGCGACGGTGACCGTCATCATTTTGCGATTGCTGACCGTGGAGCCTATACCGGCGTAACGGCAAAGTGGTTACACACCAAAGACCCGAAGCCACAAAAGCAGAAGGTAAAACTGAAACGCAAAAAGAAAGAGAAACACCTGCGCGCACTGGAGCACCCGAAAGCGAAACCAGTCACGCAGAAGAAAGCGCCAAAAGTACCGGAAGCGCGCGAAGGTGAATACATGGCAGGTGAGGCTGACAACGTTTTTGCCCTGACCACGGTATATGCCACGAAAGCGCAGGCCATGCGCGCCGCTCAGGCGAAGTGGGATAAGCTGCAACGGGGCGTTGCGGAGTTCTCCATCAGTCTGGCTACTGGTCGGGCAGATATTTACACGGAAACGCCGGTTAAAGTGTCAGGCTTTAAGCGCGTCATAGACGAGCAGGACTGGACAATCACTAAGGTGACACATTTTCTGAATAATAGCGGCTTCACGACGTCCTTAGAGCTTGAGGTCAGGCTTTCTGATGTGGAGTATGAAACAGAAGATGATGAGTGATGTTTTTATTTTATCTGTTTGTTTTATAAGGATAAATTAACTAAAATGGCACCATCAACAAAACCGGAAGAGGTGCTCGCGATGTTTCATTGTCCTTTATGCCAGCATGCCGCACATGCGCGTACAAGTCGCTATATCACTGACACGACAAAAGAGCGTTATCATCAGTGCCAGAACGTGAATTGCAGCGCCACGTTCATCACTTATGAGTCGGTACAGCGATACATTGTGAAGCCGGGAGAAGTCCACGCCGTGAGGCCGCACCCGTTGCCGTCAGGGCAGCAAATTATGTGGATGTAATTACAAACAGGAAGCCCCTCAGTCGAGGGGCTTTTTTGTCGATGTGGTCAATGTGTGGACGTGACCAGAAATAAATCCTTTTATTTCATTGTATTACGCGTAAAAAATAAGCCCGTGTAAGGGAGATTACACAGGCTAAGGAGGTGGTTCCTGGTACAGCTAGCATTTTATGGGTTATGTTTTTCAGCGAAACGGATGATAACCTTAATAAATGCAGCTGTATGTGATCGGTTTCTAAGAATTTTCCATCCGGGAAAAATAATCGAAATTAATCACTTACCGTGTGGGTTACGCGTGGTTCCACCAGAGAAATTACGCATCAGCAGTGCGTAATTGAGCTCAAGATCCTGCGGAACCGGGAGCCACACGGTATAACCATCGCCAGGTGCAACCGGCATCGCTTCACCTTTGGCATTTTCCATATGCTCAAGGGTAAAGTTGATGTTGCCCTGTGGCGTCATCAGTTCAAGGCTGTCGCCAACGGAGAACTTATTTTTCACCGCTACCGCCGCGAGATCGCCTTTGCGCTCACCGGTAAACTCCCCAACAAACTGCTGGCGGTCAGAAACGGAATAACCGTATTCGTAGTTCTGATAATCGTCGTGAGTATGACGACGCAGGAAACCTTCGGTGTAACCACGATGCGCCAGACCTTCCAGAGTTTCCAGCAGGCTGGTATCGAACGGTTTTCCTGCAGCGGCGTCATCGATAGCTTTACGATAAACCTGCGCGGTGCGTGCGCAATAATAGAAAGATTTGGTACGGCCTTCGATTTTCAGCGAATGCACGCCCATTTTAGTCAGACGTTCAACGTGGGCGATAGCGCGCAGATCTTTCGAGTTCATGATGTAAGTGCCGTGTTCATCTTCAAACGCGGTCATATACTCGCCCGGGCGCTGGGCTTCTTCAATCATAAACACTTTGTCAGTTGGCGCGCCGATACCCAGCGTTGGTTCGACGTTTTGTACCGGAATCGGCTCGTATTTGTGTACGATGTTGCCGACGTCATCTTCTTTGCCTTCCTGGACGTTGTACTCCCAGCGACAGGCGTTAGTGCAGGTGCCCTGATTCGGATCGCGTTTGTTGATGTAGCCAGAGAGCAGGCAGCGGCCGGAGTAGGCCATGCACAGTGCGCCGTGAACGAAGATTTCGAGCTCCATATCCGGCACCTGATTGCGGATCTCTTCAATCTCTTCCAGTGATAGTTCACGGGAGAGGATCACGCGGGTCAGGCCCATCTGCTGCCAGAATTTTACCGTCGCCCAGTTTACGGCGTTGGCCTGCACCGAAAGGTGGATCGGCATTTCAGGGAAGTGCTCACGCACCAGCATAATCAGCCCCGGATCGGACATAATCAGCGCATCCGGCCCCATTTCCACTACTGGTTTCAGGTCACGGATAAAGGTTTTCAGCTTAGCGTTATGCGGCGCAATGTTGACCACGACATAAAACTTTTTCCCCAGCGCATGGGCTTCATTGATGCCGAGCTGAAGATTTTCGTGGTTGAATTCGTTGTTGCGCACACGCAGGGAATAACGCGGTTGTCCCGCATAAACAGCATCTGCGCCATAAGCGAAAGCGTAACGCATATTTTTCAGCGTTCCCGCCGGGGAAAGGAGTTCCGGTTTAAACATAATTCTCTCGTTCTGATGACAGGTCAGAACCGCTTCACCTGATGAAGCGGTTAGGGGAGTGTCCCCACTTTAAGGGCGGGCATTGTAGCGCAATCGGCGGGTTTAGCTCCAGTGTAAATGTCTGGTAGCGTCCTGGTTTTGGTTAAGGATACGAGTGACGATAATTTCCCCTGGTGATTACAGGAAATAAATAACGTGGTGTTCAAAAGGAAGAACAAAAATGCCTTCGCCTAATTCAGGTCTGGGAGTACCAATATTATTGTTACTCAGAATCTGGAGAACGTCTGAAAGATGTTCAACATATTTGTCGGCTTGTGGGTGATGCTGCCAACTTACTGATTTA
>NZ_AEJZ01000224.1:0-11082 GCF_000208525.1 Escherichia sp. TW14182 | reverse complement strand
TGCGACGCTGCCGCGTCTTATCAGGCCTACGAAAGCTAATTTTCACGCGCTGGTAATGTCGTAATCCATTTGGCGCAGTGCGTCTAATGTGGCTTTGGCTTCGTCTTCGTCGATGATACTCATGGCAAATCCGACGTGCACCAGTACCCACTGGCCCAGCAGATCGGCAGGGTTACCTTCGCAAATCAGCGCGATATTCACGTCGCGCTTGATACCACATACTTCAACCTGCGCAAGCTGGTGAATATCTTCACCGACAGCCAGCACCTGGCCTGGAACGCCAATACACATTGTTAACTCCGGTTATTTCGATTGCAGACAAACGCGAAAAAAACCTTTGGGTGTTTCCCCTCACCTTACCCCTCTCCCCGAAGGGGCGAGGGAACCGTCCGTGCGCTTTTCAGGCGTTGTCCGCAGTCTTATTCAACTTCAATACTTTTGACGATCAGCGAATCGCCGGTATCGACACGCAACCGCTCGCCATGACAGAGCGGGCACTGCGCATCGTGCTGATGAATCTCCACTACCTGGCTGCAATCCCAACACCAGGCCTGGGCGGGTTTATAGACGATATGTAAATCGCACCCTTGCGCCACCGTTCCCTGGCAGACAATTTCAAAACTAAAACGGACGGCGCTCTCCTCAACGCAGGAGAGCGCGCCAATTTCCAGCCACACGGCGGTGACGCGCTTAACATCGTGCTGCTCCGCCTGCCGTTGGATAATCTCAACGGCGCTCTGGCAAAGCGACAACTCATGCATTTTCGCCACTCCTGCGACCAAACAGCAGGGCGCGACGCCCTGCGTGTGGTACATCCGGATTGGTGACCGGCAGCGAAAGGATCATTCGCGCACAGTCATCCGTCAGGCGTTGACCCTCTTCAATCGACATGCTGTGCGAAAGCGGCGACATCAGCGAGCAGGAGAGGTATTGCGAAACACCGTCCAGTTCACCAACGGTAAAGGTCATAGTGCCATACGGCAGTTGCAGACCGATTTTTTCACTCACTTTGCGCAGCGGCCAGAGTTGATCCGGGCCGGGGAAGATAACTGCACTCAGCATCCACGGGGTGATCACACACCCCGTCCACTGACCTTCGAACAGCGTAAAGTCGGAAACATACACCGGCATTGAAGGATGCAGAAAAGAAAGATCGTGCATCGAACGCCGGGCAATTTCTTCAAACGCTGCCTGTACTTGCGCCTTCGGGGAGGTCTGGAAACCTGCTATCTCTTCAGTCATGAGCAGCCTCCCGTGGGATAGCTTCCACGCCTGATTCGCGCAACGCAGCCAGAACCTGCTCAAGCGCAGGTTCAATCATCGCTTCTACCGTCGGCGTCAAGCCGATGTGCGGCTCCAGCGATTCCGGGATCACGCCGACCAGCGTCAGCTTTTTCGGAAACTCGCCGGTGAAGCGCAGGGCCGACAATACGTCGGCCAGGCCAAGCTGATGCGGAGAGATTTTGTTAGTAAACAACGCCGGAACTTCTTCATCCCGCAGGATCATCATCGTTCCCGGCGCGTTCTTTTTCGACACAATGGCATCCGCAATGATCAGATGATCGCGATTTGCCATGTCGCCAAGCAGCTCCATTCCCGCCGTGCCGCCATCGAGGATTTCAACATAATCCGGCAGAATGTATCGTTGCTCTAACGCTTCGACAATCCGCACACCGATGGCTTCATCGGTCAGCAAAATATTGCCGACCCCTAAGACTAAAATACGCATTACAGAACCTTCACTGAAACCACTTCGTTGCCGTCGGCATCCACTACGTGTACCGCGCAGGCCATGCACGGGTCGAAGGAGTGAATGGTACGCACCACTTCCAGCGGTTTATTCGGATCAGCAACCGGCGTGCCTACCAGCGACTGTTCGTAAGGGCCGACGTCATCATTGAAGTTACGCGGGCCAGAGTTCCAGGTTGACGGAACAACTGCCTGATAGTTGCTGATGATACCGTCTTTGATCACCATCCAGTGAGAGAGCATACCGCGCGGTGCTTCAAGGAAGCCAACGCCTTTGAACTCACCCGTTGCCGGAATGTTCGGCTTCACGAACGTGGTGTGGTCGCCTTTGCCGATATTGGTGATCAGTGCACTGTATTGATTTTGCAGGATATCCTGCAATTCGCAGCAGTGAACAGTACGACCAATAATACGCCCCAGCGTGGAGTGCAGTTGCGCCACTTCCAGCGTGTTGCCAGTCAGTTTCTGATAAATTGCAACGATTTCATTCAGTTTGTTCTGGGTAGACTCGCGTCCTGCCGCCAGTTTCACCAGCATGTTCGCCAGCGGACCCACTTCTACCGTTTTGCCGTAGAAAGTCGGTGATTTCACCCAAGAATATTTACCGTCGTCAGACCAGCCGTCATAAGCCGGAATGGTTGTGCCTTCCCACGGTGCCTGCGGCGCTTCGTCTTTATACCAGGAGTGCTTCGCGCTCTCCTGAATGCCTTTGATCAGGTATTCATCGGAATGGGAAGTGATCGGACGATACGAGGACAGATCCGCATTCTCAATGTAGCCGCCTGGGAACAGGAAGCTACCGTTTTTGCTGTCGGTCGGGAATTCCGGCACGCTCAGGTAGTTCACTGCACCTTTACCGCGTTCCAGCCATTCAGGGTAGAACGCGGCGATAACTGCGGTATCAACCTTGTAAACCTGCTCAACAAAGTCGCTCAGCTTGTCGATGAAAGACTTGATGTACATCAGGCGCTCAAGGTTCAGCACGCCCAGACCGTCGAGGTTGATTGGGTTAGCGACCCCACCTACCGCCAGGTTCTGAATGTGCGGCGTTTTACCGCCCAGCAGAGCCACGACGCGGTTAGCGTCACGCTGGCACTCCAGCGCCTGCAGGTAGTGAGCTACCGCAATCAGGTTCACTTCCGGCGGCAGTTTCATCGCCGGGTGACCCCAGTAGCCGTTGGCGAAAATACCCAACTGACCGCTGGCAACCAGCTCTTTGATCTTGTTCTGAACTTTGGTGAACTCTTCCGGACTGTTCAGATGCCAGGTCGAAACGCCTTTCAGCATTTCGGAGGCTTTGGTTGGGTCAGCTTGCAGTGCAGAAGTGATGTCCACCCAGTCCAGCGCCGAAAGCTGATAGAAATGAACGATATGGTCATGCGTGGTGTGCGCAGCCAGAATGATGTTACGGATGTATTGCGCGTTAACCGGAACGTCGATATTCAGCGCACTCTCTGCCGCACGAACGGAAGACAGCGCGTGAGTGGTAGTACATACGCCACAGATACGTTGCACAATCATCCATGCATCGCGCGGATCGCGGTTTTTCACGATCTCTTCCATGCCGCGCCACATGGTTCCGGAAGCCCATGCTTTCGAAACGACGCCATTTTCGATTTCGCAATCGATGCGTAAATGCCCTTCAATACGGGTTACCGGATCAATAGTAATTCTCTGGCTCATGCTTTGCTCGCCTCATGACGATTATGATCGTTTTGTTTTAAAGGAGGAAGTATCGGCAGTAGACGAATGAGTACGATGTAAGCGCAAATCTCAATAGCCACAAAACCAATAGAAATCAACAGTTCTTCCCAGGTCGGGAAGTAGGCGTAACCGCCGCCTGGGTTAAATGCCACCAGCGAATAGGTCAGACGCCAGGTTGCACAACCTAACAGCGCGCTCAGTGCTGACAGGAACAGCATACGGGAATCATTGCGCAGCTTCGCCACACGCAGAACGACCAGCGGGAAGAGCATCAGCAGGACTTCAATCCAGAACATCACGGAGTAGAAGTCACCGGCAAACGCTAAGGACAGCTTGTCACGATAGATTAGCTCACCAAAGCGCAGCACGATGAAAATCGCCAGCAACACACTGATGGTGTTGGTCAGCTTGACGAACAGGCTCTTCTCATCCGGACCATTGCCGCGCAGACCCGCCTGCACCAGCGAACCTTCAAAGATGACAATCGAGAAGCCCATGATGAACGCCGTCAGCAGCGAGAACAGCGGCAACATTTCATAGCTCTGCCACAGCGGATGCACCTTGTAGCCCGCCGAGATCATCAGCGACCCCATTGAAGACTGGTGCATGGTCGGCAGCAGCGCACCAAGCGCGATGATGAAGAACATCACCTTGTTCAGACGTTTGAGCGACACCTTCCAGCCCAGACGTTCAAACAGTGCCGGAGCAAACTCCAGTGCCATCACGCCGATGTAGATAGTCATACAGACCGCCGTCTCGAACAGTACCGAGTTCACGTTGAAGTGACCCGGAATGTAGAAGTACGGCAGGTTCCAGTAGCGACCCACGTCGATAGTGATCGACAAGCCACCCAGTGAGTAACCAAACAGACTCGCCAACAGCGCCGGACGCACCAGCGGATGGTATTGCCCACGGTTAAAGACGTATACCGCCCACGCCAGCGCCCAGCCGCCACAGGCGAAGCCGGTGCCGATCAGCAGGTCAAACGCGATCCACACGCCCCACGGGAAGCCGCCGTTCAGGTCGGAGACAGAGCCCAGACCGAACACCAGACGTTTCACAATCAGGAGCATACAGATGACGATTAACGGTCCAAAAATCATGACCGGTTTACTGATGATTTTGCCGCCCAGCGGTTGTGGATCATGACTCATGATCGTCTCCTCCGTCGTGATGGTCGTTTTTGGTGTTGCGACGAACCAGCACGGTTAAGCCCGCCAGCACAGCCAGTGGTAGCATCATGCCTTTATACAGGGTGTGTTGAATATTTTCGGAACGCGCACCGGTAGAAAGATCGTCCAGTTTCGGCAGGTCGAGATTTTCATAAGGCACACCCGTCAGTACCAGAACCTGAGTACCGCCGCCCTCTTTCTCGCCGTACAGATGCGGATAATATTTCGGCACTGTGTGCAGGTAAGTGTCGCCAGATTTCAGCGTCTGACGCGGATAGTGGTATTCGCTGCCTGGCTTCAGCGCCAGACGTTTTTTCGCCTCAGCCATCAGCTCTTCACGAGTACCAAAAATCACCGCGCCCGCCGGGCACACTTCTACGCAGCCAGGCAGACCGCCTTTATCGAGACGTTCCACACCTTTCTGGTTGCACAGCTCGCACTTATGCAGCGCACCAAACGGGTTGTTGTAGTCGTACTTCGGCACGTTGTACGGGCAGGCAACCATGCAGTAACGGCAGCCGGTGCACACGTCTTTGTCGTAATGGACAATGCCGGTTTTCGGATCTTTTTTCAGCGCGGAGACCGGGCACACAGAGACACAGTTCGGATCGACGCAATGCATACACTGTTTCTTAATGTACGCGTAGCCGTTCTCTTCCTGGTCTTTGTTGACCCCCGTGCCGCTGGTCCACACCTGAATGATGTTATTGGTGTATGGCGACAGTTTGTCGTTGTTCGACCAGGTCTGTTCCCCTTGTGGGTTACGTTCAGGGAAGTTGATATCCTGACACTTGGTGACGCAAGCCTGGCAGCCTACGCACAAGGTCGAGTCATACAACATACCCAGCGATCCCGGAATTGGCGGGCGGTTTTCAGCAGCCGCATGGCTGACCGACGGCAACGCGCCCGTCAGCAATGCCCCGCAGGAGGCTGCTTTAATAAAATTACGTCTGTTCACGGTTATTCTCCCCGTGAGTCAGCGTTATCTTTCTTTTGCTGACGACCCAGTTCACGCACCGCCATCACGCTGACACCGGCAACCAGCCCAACCACGCCGCCAAGCAAACCGATAGCGCCCGCAGAGACGTTGCCGCCTTCTTTAGCATTCACGTCCGGTTTTTGTGAGCGTGGCGTCTGATTTTCGACGTTGGCAAGCTGATGGATGCCTTTATGGAAGCCGATACCTTCTTCGTTACAGCCATAGCACGGGTGACCAATCGCCACCGGCCACACGCCGCCAACGTCGCAGAATTGCAGCGTTGAGCAGTTGCCGTAAGTTTCAGGGCCTTTACAGCCAAGGTGGTACAGGCACCAGCCTTCGCGGTGGCCTTCATCACTGAACTCTTTGGCAAAACGACCAGCATCGAAGTGCGGGCGACGTTCGCAGTGTTCGTGAATCAGACGGCCATAGGCGAAGGTCGGACGATTTTTGTCATCCAGTTTCGGCGGTTTGCCGTAAGTGATGATGTGCGCAACGGTCGCAAGGAAGTTGTGCGGGTTCGGCGGACAGCCTGGAATGTTGATAACGGTTTTGCCCGGCAGAACTTCTTGCAGGCTGACCGCGCCGGTGGGGTTAACCCCAGCTGCGGCGACACCGCCCCACGCGGAGCAAGAACCGATAGCAATAATGGCTGCTGCGCCTTCCGCCGCTTTGCGGATGTGATCCACAATCGGCTCACCGGCAACCATGCAGTAAATACCATTATCTTTTAATGGGATGGAACCATCCACAACCAACACATACTGCCCTTTATACTTCTCAAGCGCGTTATGTTTGTTCTCTTCAACCTGATGGCCGAATGCGGCGGAAAGGACTTCGTGATACTCCAGAGAGATGGTCTCCAGCACGAGGTTTTCTACCGTTGGATGCGTTGCACGAAGCAGAGATTCCGTACAACCGGTGCATTCCTGCGCGCCAATCCAGATAACCGGCGGGCGCTGCGGGTTAGTGACCGATTCGGCCATCTCTGCGGCGGCTTTGCTACTCAGCCCCATGGTGGCGGCTAATGCTGCACAAAGCTTCATGAAATCACGACGATTAATGCCGTGAGAATGGATGAGGGTGTTATCTCCAGTCATTTATAGTTATTCCGTTGCGAAGACCTGGCATATATTTTGCCTCAACCGCAAAATCAATAATGCGATCGATGCGCCATTTACCACACATTTATTATGGTTATCATTGTCATGATACTGCGGCGGGGCGCTAAAACGAAGGGAAGAAGCATTAGTGTAATTAATTAAAGCAAGATAATACGTATGTTTGATCAATTTTCGAGGCGATAACCAGCCATAAAAAATCGTAATGTAGAACAGGAATTATTCTCACGAAAGAAATCCATTACCATCTCTTTATCCAGTCCATAACGGCGCGTCAGAATACCCGCTTCCCAGGCGCTGAGCTGGCGGTCACCGGTCTTTTTATACATCCGGTGCGAATAGCCTAATACAAATCCACGCTTATAATCAGCACAGAATTTAGTCACATTAACCGCACTGTCGGCATGTGTTGCTTTTAATCCCGCCATTAAGCCTTTACCAAAATGGTTATTCATCGTTTTGCCCTTAAACGTTATATATGAACCTATATAGCGATATTTTAGGCAAAGAACGACTTTTGCGCACGCTATTTTTTTCAGCATGTTAAGAATGTTATCCAGAAAGAGATAAACCCATCAGGAGAGATATTTGTCGAACCATTTCAGCGTCCTTTGCCAGGCAAGATCGGCGGCAGATTTGTCATAACGGGGCGTGGAATCATTATGGAATCCGTGATTAACCCCCGGATAAATATACGCCTCATAGACCTTATTATTCGCTTTCAACGCCGCCTCATAAGCAGGCCAGCCTTCGTTGATTCGGGTGTCCATTTCAGCGTAGTGAAGCAGTAAAGGTGCGTCGATTTTCGCCACATCAGCGGTGGGTGCCTGGCGACCATAAAACGGCACCGCACAGGCCAGTTCCGGATATGCCACCGCAGCCGCGTTTGAGACACCACCGCCATAGCAAAATCCAGTAATACCCACTTTGCCCGTGGCTTGCTGATAGCGTTGCATAAACTCAATTGCGGCAAAGAAATCATTCATCAACTTAGTCGGATCGACCTGCTGTTGCAGCTCACGACCTTTATCATCGTTCCCCGGATATCCACCCACGGAGCTTAAACCGTCTGGCGCCAGGGCGATGTACCCAGCCTTCGCCACTCGCCGTGCCACATCTTCGATATACGGATTCAGTCCACGATTCTCATGCACCACCACCACGGCTGGCGTTTTGCCGCTCATCTTCGCGGGCTTCACCAGATAACCCCGTACCTCGCCGTGACCATTTGGCGAAGGATACGTGATGTACTCAGCAACAATTTCCGGGTCGGTAAACTCTACCTGAGTCGCCAGCGCATAATTTGGCTTGAGCAAATCAAACAACGCTAATGCCGTCATCCCGCCCACCGCATACTTCGCCGCAAGGTTGAGGAACTCACGTTTCGAGATTTTCCCATGAGCGTAATAGTCGTAGTAATCCAGCAACTCTTGTGGGAAATCTTTGGCGGTTAAACGCGGCATCGTTGCACTCCTCAACTGGTGTTTTTTTAAGCAAAGCATAAGCACGTGTTTTTGCCCAGTTTTTCGTCACTCTGTGAGCCACACTACGGGATACACGCTGGCGAATCGCTAAACTAGAAACATTGTTTCGAAATTGAACGGTTGAAAGGAGAGGTCATGGTCTGGTTAGCAAATCCCGAACGTTACGGGCAGATGCAATACCGCTATTGCGGAAAAAGCGGTTTACGCCTGCCCGCGTTATCGCTCGGTTTATGGCACAATTTCGGTCACGTTAACGCGCTGGAATCACAGCGTGCGATCCTGCGTAAAGCGTTTGATTTAGGCATTACGCACTTTGATTTAGCCAACAATTACGGGCCGCCTCCAGGAAGCGCAGAAGAGAACTTTGGTCGCCTGCTGCGGGAGGATTTTGCCGCTTATCGCGATGAACTGATTATCTCTACCAAAGCCGGATACGATATGTGGCCCGGCCCGTACGGCTCTGGCGGTTCACGTAAATACCTGCTCGCCAGCCTCGACCAAAGCCTGAAGCGTATGGGGCTTGAGTATGTCGATATCTTTTACTCTCATCGCGTGGATGAAAATACGCCGATGGAAGAAACCGCCTCTGCGCTGGCTCATGCGGTACAAAGCGGTAAGGCGCTTTATGTCGGGATCTCCTCTTACTCGCCAGAGCGGACGCAAAAAATGGTCGAGTTGCTGCGCGAGTGGAAAATTCCGCTGTTAATTCATCAACCTTCGTACAATTTACTGAACCGCTGGGTAGATAAAAGCGGCCTGCTGGATACCCTGCAAAATAACGGCGTGGGCTGCATTGCCTTTACTCCTCTGGCTCAGGGATTGCTGACCGGAAAATATCTCAACGGTATTCCGGAGGATTCACGGATGCATCGCGAAGGTCATAAAGTTCGTGGTCTGACGCCGAAAATGCTCACCGAAGCCAACCTCAACAGCCTGCGCTTATTGAATGAAATGGCACAGCAGCGTGGACAATCAATGGCGCAAATGGCGTTAAGCTGGTTGCTGAAAGATGAGCGAGTGACGTCGGTATTGATTGGTGCCAGCCGCGCGGAGCAACTAGAGGAGAACGTGCAGGCGCTGAAAAATCTAACATTTAGCACCGAGGAGCTGGCGCAGATTGATCAGCATATCGCCGATGGCGAGCTGAATCTGTGGCAGGCGTCTTCCGATAAATGACCTGTTAATAACGGGCGCGAGAACCGCGCCCGAATCAGATCAGTGATTATGACGAGTCAGTCGGTCAAGATAGCCCATCACAAATGCAGAGAGCACGAACGTCAGATGGATAATGACGTACCACATCAGTTTGTTATCAGGGACATTTTTCGCATCCATAAAGACGCGCAGTAAGTGAATGGAAGAGATTGCCACAATCGACGCTGCTACTTTGTTTTTCAGCGACGTTGCGTCCATTTTCCCCAGCCAGTTCAGCTTCTCTTTGTTCTCGGAGATATCAAGCTGCGAGACGAAATTCTCATAACCGGAAAACATCACCATCACCAGCAAACCGCCAACCAGCGTCATATCCACCAGCGACAGCAACACGAGGATCAAATCAGATTCCGCCATCGAGAAGATATTCGGTAGTACGTGAATAATCTCCTGGAAGAACTTCAGCGCCAGGGCAACTAACGCCAGCGAAAGGCCAAAGTACACGGGGGCAAGCAGCCAGCGAGAAGCATACATTGCATTTTCAAGAAAACGTTCCATACATTCCTGTCGTGTAGTTAAAACGGGCAACAGTATATCGCAATTGAGTAAACAGCGCGCAACAGCAAATCAACATATACGTTAAACCTTTGTCGCATAATTCTGAGGTTTAGGGATCTTCCTGGTTCCCTGATTAACGCATCGAGAGCGTCTACCCTTAAAGGACGTTGAACCTGAAGGGAGAAAAGCGATGTCTCATTTAAAAGACCCGACCACGCAGTATTACACTGGTGAATATCCCAAACAGAAACAACCGACGCCAGGCATCCAGGCGAAGATGACGCCGGTGCCGGATTGTGGCGAGAAAACTTATGTTGGTAGCGGTCGCCTGAAAGATCGTAAAGCACTGGTGACAGGGGGCGATTCTGGTATCGGTCGTGCTGCCGCCATCGCTTACGCGCGTGAAGGCGCTGACGTGGCGATCAGTTATCTTCCGGCGGAAGAAGAAGACGCCCAGGATGTGAAAAAGATTATTGAAGAATGCGGACGCAAAGTCGTTCTGCTGCCGGGCGATTTAAGCGATGAGAAATTTGCCCGTTCGCTGGTTCACGACGCGCATAAGGCGTTAGGCGGGCTGGATATTATGGCGCTGGTCGCCGGGAAACAGGTTGCCATTCCTGATATTGCAGACCTCACCAGCGAACAGTTTCAAAAGACCTTTGCCATTAACGTTTTCGCGCTGTTCTGGTTAACCCAGGAAGCGATTCCCCTGCTGCCAAAAGGTGCCAGTATCATCACCACTTCGTCAATCCAGGCGTACCAGCCAAGCCCGCATTTACTGGATTACGCGGCAACGAAGGCGGCGATTCTGAACTACAGCCGTGGTCTGGCAACACAGGTCGCGGAGAAAGGTATTCGGGTGAACATTGTCGCACCTGGTCCTATCTGGACGGCGCTGCAAATTTCCGGCGGACAGACGCAGGATAAGATCCCGCAGTTTGGTCAGAAAACGCCGATGAAGCGTGCCGGGCAACCGGCGGAACTGGCTCCTGTTTATGTTTATCTGGCAAGTCAGGAGTCGAGCTACGTCACCGCAGAAGTGCACGGCGTATGCGGCGGCGAACATTTAGGCTAAAAAAATGCCCGGTTGTGTGAAGCAACCGGGCATCATCGTACTTTTAACGCTTGCCGGGTGCGGCGTGAACGCCTTATCCGGCCTACAT
>NZ_AEJZ01000225.1:0-3992 GCF_000208525.1 Escherichia sp. TW14182 | reverse complement strand
ATACCGTGCATAATGGTTTTCTTGCATTGCTGAAGGACGCGCTCCATCTAACACCGAGCACAATCAGTCCCCTCGCCCCTCCGGGGAGAGGGTTAGGGTGAGGGGCACAAGCCAGCTCCGCAGCAAATTTTTCTCCCCCACAATAATTGGCCCTACCAATTCTTCGCTTATCTGACCTCTGGTTCACAGTTCCCCAATTAAAACTCACATTAACGTTGCCAATGCATAACATTTAGTTAACCATTCATTGTCATTATCCCTACACAACAAAATTGGCAGTGCCACTTTTACACAACGTGTGACAAGGAGATGAGCAACAGACTCATTACACGATGTGCGTGGCCTCCAGGAGACCTGCAATGAATCTCTGGCAACAAAACTATGATCCCGCCGGGAATATCTGGCTTTCCAGCCTGATAGCATCGCTTCCCATCCTGTTTTTTTTCTTTGCGCTTATTAAGCTCAAACTAAAAGGCTATGTCGCCGCCACATGGACAGTCGTTATCGCTCTGACCGTCGCGCTATTGTTCTACAAAATGCCGGTCGCCAATGCGCTGGCCTCAGTGGTTTATGGCTTCTTCTACGGTTTGTGGCCCATCGCGTGGATCATTATTGCGGCGGTGTTCGTCTATAAGATCTCGGTGAAAACCGGACAGTTTGACATCATCCGCTCATCTATTCTTTCAATAACCCCTGACCAGCGCCTGCAAATGCTGATCGTCGGTTTCTGTTTCGGCGCATTTCTCGAAGGTGCCGCAGGCTTTGGCGCACCGGTAGCAATTACCGCCGCATTGCTGGTCGGGCTGGGCTTTAAACCCCTGTACGCCGCCGGGTTGTGCCTGATTGTTAACACCGCGCCGGTGGCATTTGGCGCGATGGGTATTCCGATTCTGGTTGCCGGACAGGTAACAGGCATCGACAGCTTTGAGATTGGCCAGATGGTGGGACGTCAGCTACCGTTTATGACCATTATCGTGCTGTTCTGGATCATGGCGATTATGGACGGCTGGCGGGGTATCAAAGAGACGTGGCCTGCGGTCGTGGTCGCGGGAGGCTCGTTTGCCATCGCACAGTACCTTAGCTCTAACTTTATTGGGCCGGAACTGCCGGACATTATCTCTTCGCTGGTATCGCTGCTCTGCCTGACGCTGTTCCTCAAACGTTGGCAGCCGGTGCGCGTTTTCCGCTTCGGCGATCTGGGTGCATCGCAAGTTGATATGACGCTGGCTCATACCGGTTACACCGCAGGTCAGGTGTTACGCGCCTGGACACCGTTCCTGTTCCTGACCGCCACCGTAACGCTGTGGAGTATTCCGCCGTTTAAAGCCTTGTTCGCTTCGGGTGGTGTGCTGTATGAGTGGGTGATCAACATTCCGGTGCCGTATCTCGACAAACTGGTTGCCCGTATGCCGCCAGTTGTCAGCGAAGCCACTGCCTATGCCGCCGTGTTTAAGTTTGACTGGTTCTCTGCCACCGGTACTGCCATTCTGTTTGCTGCGCTGCTCTCTATCGTCTGGCTGAAGATGAAACCCTCTGACGCCATCAGCACTTTCGGCAGCACACTGAAAGAACTGGCGCTCCCCATCTACTCCATCGGTATGGTGCTGGCTTTCGCCTTTATCTCGAACTATTCAGGGCTGTCGTCAACGCTGGCGCTGGCACTGGCACACACCGGTCATGCATTCACCTTCTTCTCGCCGTTCCTCGGCTGGCTGGGGGTATTCCTGACCGGGTCGGATACGTCATCTAACGCCCTGTTTGCCGCGCTGCAAGCCACCGCAGCACAACAAATTGGCGTCTCTGATCTGTTGCTGGTTGCTGCCAACACCACCGGCGGCGTCACCGGCAAGATGATCTCTCCGCAGTCCATCGCCATTGCCTGTGCGGCGGTAGGACTCGTGGGCAAAGAGTCAGATCTGTTCCGCTTTACTGTCAAACACAGCCTGATCTTCACCTGTATGGTGGGCGTGATTACCACGCTTCAGGCCTACGTCTTAACGTGGATGATTCCGTAATGATGGTTATACCCAGACGCCTGTCAGACGAGGTAGCTTCCCGTGTGCGGGCGCTGATTGATGAACAAAATCTGGAACCGGGCATGAAGTTGCCCGCTGAACGCCAACTGGCGATGCAGCTCGGCGTGTCGCGCAATTCCCTGCGCGAGGCGCTGGCAAAACTGGTCAGTGAAGGTGTGCTGCTTAGTCGTCGCGGTGGCGGGACGTTTATCCGCTGGCGCCATGACGCGTGGTCGGAGCAAAACATCGTCCAGCCGCTGAAAACGCTGATGGCTGATGATCCGGATTACAGCTTCGATATTCTGGAAGCCCGCTACGCCATTGAGGCCAGCACCGCCTGGCACGCAGCAATGCGTGCCACACAAGCCGATAAAGAAAAGATACAGCTCTGCTTTGAAGCGACGCTGAGTGAAGACCCGGATCTCGCCTCGCAAGCGGACGTTCGTTTTCATCTGGCAATTGCCGAAGCCTCACATAACATCGTGCTGCTGCAAACCATGCGCGGTTTCTTTGATGTCCTGCAATCTTCAGTGATGCAAAGTCGTCAGCGGATGTATCTGGTGCCGCCCGTTTTTTCGCAACTGACTGAACAGCATCAGGCGGTCATTAACGCCATTTTTGCCGGTGATGCCGACGGTGCGCGTAAAGCAATGATGGCGCACCTCAGCTTTGTCCACACCACCATGAAACGATTCGATGAAGATCAGGCTCGCCGTGCACGCATTACCCGCCTGCCCGGTGAGCATAATGAGCATTCGAGGGAGAAAAACGCATGATTATTTCCGCAGCCAGCGATTATCGCGCCGCAGCGCAACGCATTCTACCGCCGTTCCTGTTCCACTATATGGATGGTGGTGCATATTCTGAATACACGCTGCGCCGCAACGTGGAGGATTTGTCAGAAGTGGCGCTGCGCCAGCGTATTCTGAAAAACATGTCCGACTTAAGCCTGGAAACGACGCTGTTTAATGAGAAATTGTCGATGCCAGTGGCGCTGGCTCCGGTGGGTTTGTGCGGCATGTATGCGCGTCGCGGCGAAGTTCAGGCAGCCAAAGCGGCTGATGCGCATGGCATTCCGTTTACTCTCTCAACGGTTTCAGTTTGCCCGATTGAAGAAGTCGCTCCAGCTATCAAACGTCCGATGTGGTTCCAGCTTTATGTGCTGCGCGATCGCGGCTTTATGCGTAACGCACTGGAACGGGCAAAAGCGGCGGGCTGTTCGACACTGGTTTTCACCGTGGATATGCCGACGCCAGGCGCACGTTATCGTGACGCACACTCCGGTATGAGCGGCCCGAATGCCGCAATGCGCCGCTACTTGCAGGCGGTGACGCATCCGCAATGGGCGTGGGATGTCGGCCTGAACGGTCGTCCACATGATTTAGGTAATATTTCGGCTTACCTCGGCAAACCGACCGGACTGGAAGATTACATCGGCTGGCTGGGGAATAACTTCGATCCGTCCATCTCATGGAAAGACCTTGAGTGGATCCGCGATTTCTGGGATGGCCCGATGGTGATCAAAGGGATCCTCGACCCGGAAGATGCGCGTGATGCAGTACGTTTTGGTGCTGATGGGATTGTGGTTTCTAACCACGGTGGCCGCCAGCTGGACGGTGTACTCTCTTCCGCTCGTGCGCTGCCTGCTATCGCGGATGCGGTGAAAGGTGATATCGCCATTCTGGCAGATAGCGGGATTCGTAACGGACTTGATGTCGTGCGTATGATCGCGCTCGGTGCCGATACCGTACTGCTGGGTCGTGCGTTCCTGTATGCGCTGGCAACAGCGGGTCAGGCGGGCGTGGCGAACTTGCTGAATCTGATCGAGAAAGAGATGAAAGTGGCGATGACGCTGACTGGCGCGAAATCCATCAGTGAGATTACGGAAGATTCGCTGGTTCAGGGGCTGGGTAAAGAGTTGCCTGCGGCGCTGGCTCCGATGGCGAAAGGGAATGCAGCATAGTCGTTTGCGCCCCC
>NZ_AEJZ01000226.1:0-9535 GCF_000208525.1 Escherichia sp. TW14182 | reverse complement strand
GATAAGGCGTTCACGCCGCATCCGGCATTTTACGCATTACTTCGCAATACGCTTGTACTTGATACGCTTCGGCTCCAGCGCGTCTGCGCCCAGCGTGCGTTTCTTGTACTCTTCGTACTCGGTAAAGTTACCTTCGAAGAACTCGACTTTACCTTCATCCTGGTAATCCAGAATGTGCGTCGCGATACGGTCGAGGAACCAACGGTCGTGCGAGATAACCATCGCGCAGCCCGGGAACTCCAGCAGGGCGTTTTCCAGCGCACGCAGGGTTTCGATATCCAGATCGTTGGTCGGTTCGTCGAGCAGCAGCATGTTGCCGCCAACCTGCAGCAGCTTCGCCAGATGCAGACGACCGCGCTCACCACCGGAAAGTTCGCCAACGCGTTTACCCTGATCAACCCCTTTAAAGTTAAAGCGGCCTACGTAGGCACGGCTCGGCATCTCGGTGTTACCGATCTTCATGATATCCAGTCCGCCGGAAACTTCTTCCCAAACGGTTTTGCTGTTATCCATTGAGTCACGGAACTGATCAACAGACGCCAGTTTCACCGTTTCACCTAAAGTGATGGTGCCGCTGTCCGGCTGTTCCTGACCAGAGATCATACGGAACAGGGTCGATTTACCCGCACCGTTCGGCCCGATGATCCCGACGATTGCCCCTTTCGGGATCGAGAAGCTCAGGGAGTCAATCAGCAGGCGATCGCCGTAGGATTTACGCAGGTTGCTGACTTCCAACACTTTATCGCCCAGACGCGGTCCAGGTGGAATAAACAGTTCGTTGGTTTCGTTACGTTTCTGATATTCGGTGTTGTTCAGCTCTTCAAAGCGCGCCAGACGTGCTTTACCTTTCGACTGACGGCCTTTAGTCCCCTGACGTACCCACTCCAGCTCTTTTTCAATCGACTTACGACGTGCTGCTTCTTGCGAAGCTTCCTGCGCCAGACGCTGATCTTTCTGCTCCAGCCAGGAGGAGTAGTTACCTTCCCACGGAATACCTTCGCCACGGTCAAGTTCGAGGATCCAGCCCGCAACGTTATCGAGGAAGTAACGGTCGTGGGTAATCGCCACAACGGTGCCTTCGAAGTCGTGCAGGAAGCGTTCCAGCCACGCTACGGATTCGGCATCCAGGTGGTTAGTTGGTTCGTCGAGCAGCAGCATGTCTGGTTTTTCCAGCAGCAGGCGGCACAACGCCACGCGACGACGCTCACCACCGGAGAGGTTAGCGATTTTCGCCTCCCAGTCCGGCAGACGCAGCGCATCTGCTGCACGTTCCAGTTGCACGTTCAGGTTATGACCGTCGTGAGCCTGAATGATCTCTTCCAGACGGCCTTGTTCAGCTGCCAGCTTGTCAAAATCGGCATCCGGATCGGCGTATAACGCATACACTTCATCCAGACGTTTCAGGGCGTTAACCACTTCAGAAACCGCCTCTTCAATGGACTCACGCACGGTGTGTTCCGGGTTTAGCTGCGGTTCCTGCGGCAGATAACCAATCTTGATATCCGGCTGCGGACGCGCTTCGCCTTCGATGTCTTTATCGATGCCCGCCATAATGCGCAGCAGGGTAGATTTACCGGCGCCGTTCAGACCCAGGACGCCGATTTTTGCCCCAGGGAAGAAACTCAGAGAGATGTTTTTCAAAATATGACGTTTCGGCGGAACAACTTTGCCGACACGATGCATGGTATAAACGAATTGAGCCACGTTGGACTTCGCCTCTATGTTTATCGTGATGATGAGTTTTCAAAGGCGAAGTGTAGCCTGTTTCCTTATCTAATCCCAGCCGGTCGATCACCCTCGCAGTAAAAGTAAAAAAGTGTCCATAACGTGGCACAAACGGCAATGACTGGTTAGCATAAATCTATTAGGCGGCATGACGCTGCATTGATGTATTTACACTTAGAGGATGCGCTTGTGGAAAAAGCCAAACAAGTTACCTGGCGGCTGTTGGCTGCCGGTGTCTGTCTGCTGACGGTCAGCAGCGTGGCGCGAGCCGACTCACTGGATGAGCAGCGTAGCCGTTACGCGCAAATCAAGCAGGCCTGGGATAATCGACAAATGGATGTGGTCGAACAAATGATGCCTGGACTGAAGGATTATCCGCTTTATCCCTACCTGGAATACCGCCAGATTACCGATGACCTGATGAATCAACCGGCGGTCAAGGTCACTAACTTTGTTCGCGCTAACCCCACGCTTCCTCCCGCTCGCACGCTACAATCTCGCTTCGTCAATGAACTGGCGCGGCGTGAAGACTGGCGTGGTCTGTTAGCTTTTAGCCCGGAAAAACCAGGGACTACCGAAGCGCAATGTAATTATTACTATGCGAAATGGAATATCGGGCAGAGCGAAGAAGCCTGGCAGGGGGCGAAAGAACTTTGGCTAACCGGAAAGAGTCAGCCTAACGCTTGCGATAAGTTGTTTAGCGTCTGGCGCGCGTCCGGTAAGCAAGAACCACTGGCTTATTTAGAGCGTATCCGCCTGGCGATGAAAGCGGGCAATACCGGGCTGGTGACGGTACTCGCAGGGCAGATGCCTGCCGATTATCAAACTATCGCCTCGGCGATTATTTCGCTGGCGAACGATCCTAATACAGTGCTGACCTTCGCGCGTACTACCGGAGCGACTGATTTTACCCGCCAGATGGCAGCGGTGGCGTTTGCCAGCGTGGCGCGCCAGGATGCAGAAAACGCACGGCTGATGATCCCGTCGCTTGCCCAGGCGCAGCAGCTTAATGAAGATCAGATTCAGGAGCTACGCGATATCGTCGCCTGGCGTCTGATGGGCAACGACGTCACCGACGAGCAGGCGAAATGGCGCGATGACGCCATTATGCGTTCGCAATCCACGTCGTTAATTGAACGACGCGTGCGGATGGCGCTTGGCACTGGCGACCGTTCTGGCCTGAATACCTGGCTGGCACGCTTGCCGATGGAAGCGAAAGAGAAAGATGAATGGCGTTACTGGCAGGCGGATTTACTGCTGGAACGCGGTCGTGAAGCGGAAGCAAAAGAGATTTTGCATCAACTCATGCAACAGCGTGGTTTCTACCCGATGGTTGCTGCACAGCGGATCGGCGAAGAGTATGAGCTGAAGATTGATAAAGCGCCGCAGAATGTTGACAGCGCCCTGACTCAGGGGTCGGAGATGGCGCGCGTGCGCGAGTTGATGTACTGGAATCTCGATAATACCGCGCGTAGCGAGTGGGCCAATCTTGTGAAGAGCAAGTCAAAAGCAGAGCAGGCTCAACTGGCGCGATATGCTTTCAATAACCAATGGTGGGATCTTAGCGTTCAGGCAACGATCGCCGGGAAGCTGTGGGATCATCTGGAAGAGCGATTCCCGCTGGCCTACAACGATCTTTTCAAACGCTACACCAATGGCAAAGATATCCCGCAAAGCTATGCAATGGCGATTGCCCGCCAGGAGAGCGCCTGGAATCCGAAAGTGAAGTCGCCGGTAGGCGCCAGCGGCCTGATGCAGATTATGCCTGGCACAGCGACCCATACGGTGAAGATGTTCTCAATTCCAGGTTACAGCAGCCCAGGACAATTGCTTGATCCGGAAACGAACATCAACATTGGCACCAGTTACCTGCAATATGTTTATCAGCAGTTTGGTAATAACCGTATTTTCTCATCGGCAGCCTATAACGCGGGACCAGGGAGAGTGCGTACCTGGCTTGGCAACAGCGCCGGACGTATCGACGCGGTGGCGTTTGTCGAGAGTATCCCGTTCTCCGAGACGCGCGGTTATGTGAAGAACGTGCTGGCTTATGACGCGTACTATCGCTATTTCATGGGCGATAAACCGACGCTTTTGAGCGCCACAGAATGGGGGCGTCGTTACTGAACCGCCCGTTTATGATATGCTATCGTACTCTTTTGCGAGTACAACCGGGGGAGGCATCAGGCTTCCCCCGCTAACAATGGCGACACACTATGGCTCAACAATCACCCTATTCAGCAGCGATGGCAGAACAGCGTCACCAGGAGTGGTTACGTTTTGTTGACCTGCTTAAGAATGCCTACGAAAACGATCTCCATTTACCGTTGCTAAACCTGATGCTGACGCCGGATGAGCGCGAAGCGTTGGGGACTCGCGTGCGTATCGTAGAAGAGTTGTTGCGCGGTGAAATGAGCCAGCGTGAGTTAAAAAACGAACTCGGCGCGGGCATTGCGACCATTACTCGTGGATCTAACAGTCTGAAAGCCGCGCCTGTCGAGTTGCGCCAGTGGCTGGAAGAAGTGCTGCTGAAAAGCGATTGATTTTGTAGGCCTGATAAGACGCGTCAGCGTCGCATCAGGCATTGCGCACCGAATGCCGGATGCGTCGTGAACGCCTTATCCGTCCTACAATGGCTGATATATCGCATTATGAAACGGACTTAGCGCCAGGATCACCGCCTGGTGATAGACGCTGGCGCGGGTGAGTTTCCCGGCGGTAAACACGCCGATCGCGCCCTCTTTACGGCCAATCTCATCAATGCCGGTATAACGCGACATCACGGGGCCAAGCGCCTCGCCCTCACGCACTTTCTCCAGAATCACCGCAGGTAACGGCAAAGTTGCCGAACGCGCTTCACCGCGCTGGCTCGCGTTTTCAATCACCACCCAACTGAAGGTGCTGTCACCATCAATACCCGCTTCAATTGCTACCCAAAAATCAGCCTCTGGGCGTAAACGACGAGAATTTGCTACCCGATTTCGTGCGCCAGCGCGCGTTTCCTCACTGCCAAAGGGCTGTTCCGGTACGCCGCTCTCGACGGCAACGGACTCAATGTGGCAGGATCCTTCGCCGAAGATCTCGTGAAATGCCTGCAGAATGGCCTGAATTTTAGCGGGATTGGTGGTCGCACAGACAACATGGTGCATAATCAGGATTACTCACAAAATTAACGTTAAAGCAGTATACGGAAAAAAAGCATGTTACAGGTATACCTTGTCCGCCACGGTGAAACACAGTGGAACGCCGAGCGACGTATTCAGGGCCAGTCTGACAGCCCGCTGACTGCAAAAGGTGAGCAACAGGCAATGCAGGTGGCGAACCGTGCCAAAGAGCTTGGCATTACGCATATCATCAGTAGTGATTTAGGCCGCACCCGGCGTACGGCGGAAATCATCGCCCAGGCTTGTGGTTGTGACATCATCTTTGATTCCCGCTTGCGTGAGTTAAATATGGGCGTGCTGGAGAAAAGACACATTGACTCTCTGACTGAAGAAGAAGAGAACTGGCGTCGTCAGCTCGTCAATGGCACCGTTGACGGGCGTATTCCTGAAGGCGAGTCGATGCAGGAACTTAGCGATCGCGTTAACGCAGCACTGGAATCTTGTCGGGATTTACCACCGGGAAGTCGACCACTGCTGGTGAGTCACGGTATCGCGCTGGGATGCCTGGTGAGTACCATTCTGGGCTTACCGGCATGGGCAGAACGCCGCTTACGTCTGCGTAACTGTTCTATTTCGCGCGTGGATTATCAGGAAAGCCTGTGGCTGGCATCTGGCTGGGTAGTTGAAACCGCAGGGGACATCTCGCATCTGGACGCCCCTGCATTAGACGAGCTACAGCGTTAACGACGTATTGGAATAAGCAGCTCGCAGCGCAGATTAATTGGGCGATCTCCCGCTTTGGCATCTTCTGCCGGGTAGTATCGCTCAATATCCTGACCTTTACGGCGGGTCAGGTTGAGCATCGGCATACAGGTTCCGTATACCGTCAGAATAAACTCCTGCACGCCGGTTCCCAGACCTTCGTAGGTAAACATCACATAGTCGCCACCCTGCAACAGTACCGGATGTCCCGTCAGTACATAGCCGTCAGCTTGATCCCGAGCCAGAGCCGTGGTGTAAAACACTTCTTGCTCGTCATCTTTATCCTGGCTTGGACGCGTTTCGTTCAAACCGTAAAGCACTGGTGGAATGGTTGGCGAGTTGCCGAGAAAATCGTGCCAGAACTGGTAGCGCATTTCGTGGCGGAAATCAGAGATTTGCTCCAGCGAACAGGAGTAGCTCTGGGTAACACCAATCAGCGGCGTATCTTCCAGGGTGACAAATTTGTGCTCTGGCATGGTAAATTCACCCAGACGCAGCGGCGGGCGAATACCAAAGGCGCTCCATTCAGGAGAACGGCGGTAAAGTGCGGGAGTCTGGGCAAACTGCTTCTTGAATGCGCGGGTAAATGTCTGTTGAGAGTCGAAGCGGTATTGCAGCGCGATATCCAGAATCGGACGCGCAGTCAGGCGTAGTGCGACCGCCGATTTCGACAAACGACGAGCACGAATATACGCGCCAATAGCATGGCCAGTGACATCTTTAAACATTCTCTGTAAGTGCCACTTGGAATAACCTGCTTTCGCCGCTACATTGTCGAGCGACAGGGGCTGATCCAGATGACCTTCCAGCCAGATTAAAAGGTCGCGAATAATGCCGGCCTGATCCATAAAATATCCTCATCCTTTCAACAACGAGCACCTGACATCAGGTAATTGGATAATAGCATTTTTTGTTGTTTTAGCATTCAGTGTTTTTTTTCTTAGCAGAGTATGTTTTAGGTCTTGACGGAGATAAAAATATTGAGTTTTTGTTCTTAATCAATATGTTATTTATCATGACGAACTAATTGCTCAGTGTAACTTATAAAAATGGTAACAATATGAAATACAAGCATTTGATCTTGTCCTTAAGCCTGATAATGCTGGGACCATTGGCTCATGCGGAAGAAATTGGTTCGGTCGACACCGTATTTAAAATGATCGGCCCGGATCACAAAATTGTCGTGGAAGCCTTTGACGATCCCGATGTAAAAAATGTCACTTGTTATGTGAGTCGGGCGAAAACCGGCGGTATTAAAGGGGGATTAGGTCTGGCGGAAGATACTTCCGATGCGGCCATTTCCTGCCAGCAGGTAGGGCCGATTGAACTGTCGGATCGCATTAAAAACGGCAAAGCTCAAGGCGAAGTCGTGTTCAAAAAACGGACTTCTCTGGTCTTTAAGTCGTTACAGGTCGTGCGTTTCTATGACGCCAAACGCAACGCGCTCGCTTACCTGGCTTACTCCGACAAAGTTGTCGATGGTTCACCGAAAAATGCCATCAGCGCCGTTCCTGTCATGCCGTGGCGACAATAACAGAGGCGATTTATGCAACGGGAAACGGTCTGGTTAGTGGAAGACGAGCAAGGGATAGCCGACACGCTGGTCTACATGTTGCAGCAGGAAGGTTTTGCCGTCGAGTTCTTTGAACGGGGCTTACCGGCGCTGGATAAAGCGCGCCTGCAGGTTCCTGACGTTATCATTCTCGATGTCGGCCTGCCTGATATTAGCGGTTTCGAACTGTGTCGCCAGTTGCTGGCGCTCCATCCTGCGTTGCCTGTACTGTTTCTGACCGCCCGTAGTGAAGAGGTGGATCGCCTGCTTGGGCTGGAGATTGGCGCTGACGACTACGTGGCTAAACCGTTTTCACCTCGCGAAGTGTGCGCCAGGGTGCGCACCTTACTGCGTCGGGTGAAGAAGTTTTCTACGCCGTCTCCCGTCATCCGTATTGGTCATTTTGAACTGAATGAACCTGCGGCGCAGATCAGCTGGTTTGACACGCCATTAACGCTGACGCGGTACGAATTTCTGTTGTTGAAAACGTTACTCAAGTCGCCAGGCCGCGTCTGGTCACGCCAGCAATTGATGGATAGCGTCTGGGAAGATGCACAGGACACTTACGATCGCACTGTCGATACTCACATCAAAACGCTGCGCGCCAAACTGCGCGCTATAAATCCCGACCTTTCGCCAATTAATACTCATCGCGGAATGGGATACAGCCTGAGGAGCCTGTAATGCGCATCGGGATGCGCCTGTTGCTGGGCTATTTTTTACTGGTGGCGGTGGCAGCCTGGTTCGTACTGGCAATTTTTGTCAAAGAAGTTAAACCGGGTGTGCGAAGGGCGACGGAAGGTACGCTGATCGACACCGCAACGTTGCTGGCGGAGCTGGCGCGTCCCGATTTGCTCTCTGGTGACCCCGAGCATGGACAACTGGCGCAGGCGTTTAACCAGCTACAAAATCGCCCGTTTCGCGCCAATATCGGCGGCATTAACAAAGTGCGCAATGAATACCATGTCTATATGACTGATGCGCAGGGCAAAGTATTGTTCGATTCGGCAAACAAAGCCGTGGGACAGGATTATTCCCGCTGGAATGATGTCTGGCTAACGTTGCGTGGTCAGTATGGTGCGCGCAGCACGTTGCAAAATCCTGCCGACCCCGAAAGTTCTGTGATGTATGTCGCCGCGCCGATTATGGACGGTTCACGGCTTATTGGCGTTTTGAGCGTAGGCAAACCGAACGCGGCGATGGCACCGGTCATTAAACGCAGCGAGCGACGAATTTTATGGGCGAGTACCATTTTGCTGGGGATTGCGCTGGTGATTGGTGCGGGAATGGTTTGGTGGATCAACCGCTCCATTGCCCGACTCACCCGCTATGCTGATTCCGTTACCGACAATAAACCCGTTCCTCTCCCTGAACTCGGCAGTAGCGAGCTGCGTAAGTTAGCGCAGGCGCTGGAAAGTATGCGCGTGAAGCTGGAAGGGAAAAACTATATTGAGCAGTATGTTTACGCATTAACTCATGAGCTAAAAAGCCCACTGGCGGCGATTCGTGGCGCAGCGGAAATTTTACGTGAAGGCCCGCCGCCAGAAGTGGTGGCTCGCTTTACCGATAATATTTTGACGCAAAATGCGCGAATGCAGGCACTGGTGGAAACGTTATTACGCCAGGCAAGACTGGAGAATCGCCAGGAAGTGGTTCTTTCTGCGGTTGACGTAGCGGCATTATTTAACCGCATCAGCGAAGCGCGCACCGTGCAGTTGGCAGAAAAAAATATCACTCTGCATGTTATGCCTACAGAGGTTAAGGTTGCTGCTGAACCTGCGTTACTGGAGCAGGCGCTGGGGAATTTACTGGATAACGCCATCGATTTTACTCCCGAGAGCGGTCGCATAACGCTAAGCGCCGAAGTGGATCAGGAACACGTTACGCTTAAGGTGCAGGATACAGGCAGTGGCATTCCTGACTACGCGCTGTCGCGCATTTTTGAACGCTTTTACTCTTTACCGCGTGCAAATGGGCAAAAAAGCAGTGGTCTTGGGCTGGCGTTTGTCAGCGAAGTTGCCCGTTTGCTCAATGGCGAAGTCACGCTGCACAACATGCCGGAAAGCGGTGTGCTGGCCTCGCTTCGGCTTCACCGTCACTTCACATAACTTCAAATTATTCCCACATAGCCTTCATACACTGCCGTCATTGCAAAGGAGAAGACTATGTTGAAATCCCCCCTGTTCTGGAAAATGACCACTTTGTTTGGCACGGTGTTGCTGTTGTTAATTCCATTAATGTTGATTCGGCAGGTGATTGTCGAACGTGCCGATTACCGGAGCGATGTGGAAGATGCGATTCGCCAAAGCACCAGCGGGCCGCAAAAACTCGTTGGGCCGCTCATCGCTATTCCTGTGACCGAGCTTTATACGGTGCAGGAAGAGGATAAAAC
>NZ_AEJZ01000227.1:0-23410 GCF_000208525.1 Escherichia sp. TW14182 | reverse complement strand
AAATTGTCTAAAATAATTATCGACATAATGATCTGGTTAACCGCCGCAACAAACCCAGTCGTATTTATAATTGTAGGATTTTATTATTCCTTTAAATTTTTGAATGTTAGAGAAAAGTATATTTTAATTAAAGATATGCTGCCTTTAACAATATCCATGCTCATATTAGCTTTATTTATACTTCCGCGACTCAACGGCTCTGGCGGACTTGGTGACTATGGCTATAACCCTAATAATATTATTGAAATGGTAACGGCTCGGCTACTCCTTTATCCATTTATATTTCCGTGGTACGAAAAATTAAATGATTCAATATCGATAATCCTTTCATTTGTATATATTATTTTTTGCACAACAATTATTTACAAAACTAAAGATTCAACAATAAAAAAGCATTTACTGACTTTAGCGATCGCACTCTTTATCTGTCTTGTTACGACTGTTTTTGGTAGAATCGGCCTCAGCGATCTCCTGAATAACTATCAAACTACATTTCCCGATAGATATTTTGTAGGAACAAACTTTCTCTCTATCTTATTGTTCATAGCATGTTTATCTCAATGTAATTTCTCAAAGCCAATCAGTTATTTATCTTATTTTATTTCCGGGGTGTTATTGTGTATTTATATTGTGAATGCAGACATAATATCAGAAGGTGAAATGGCAAAGAAAAACATTTTTTTTAATGATCATTTTTATTATTCAATATGTCACGCTGAAAAAATTGATAACGCAAATTCAGCCATACAAATCAAACCAGCAAACTGGGTTATGATTGTTCCAACAAATTTAATTAGCGAAATTCACTGCCACTAAAGTATTGCATGATTTATGCCCCGTAGCAGGGGCTTTAATTTTGCTGGTCACTTAATACAAATGACCAGAAATTAGCGATTCTTTTTTAAGCAGATACAGTTTTACTTTGCAGATTCAGCTATTGTATCGTCTTAACTGCTTTGTCCTGATAACGGTCATCTTCCTGTATTTTATATTGAATGGCATCCAGTCAGACGATAGAACTTTTCCAGTGGACGTTGTTGCCACTGGTTTAACTCAGAAATGGTCTTATTTGTCACGGTGATGATGGTCATAGCGAGCACGCTGAAAGCATATAAATCTTCAATCTCACTGCAGAGATCCTGCAGCGTACCCCAAGCACAACAAGAGAATGATAATTCATTCGATCTTATCGGGGAACGTGGTCTGGCGCTTTTTCACTAATTGGGAGTCAACCGAGCGATTAGAGTCGCGTTGCGTAGTCCATTCGAAACTGCCCGTTGTGGCTTTAATGATCTTTCTACTGGAACCGTTTTTAGACCTGGGTTCCAACTACTGAACCAGATGAGAGCCAAATTCCTCAGTCAATGCAGCAGAGGTTAACTGTTTGATTAAATGATCTAAAATGCCGTCTTCATCCGTTAGATCCGGACTGAAGCACCTAAGGGTTTTATCAAAATCGAAGGACAGGTACATACGCCATTCCTTTCTGATTGCAACTTCCTGAAATGCCCCAGAATTTCTAACACACTCTTTTTTTTTCGTGTTTGTACACAATTCTATGCAAAGGCCTTTTATCGGAAATGACGTAAAAACAGCCACCAACTCAACAATAACGGTCATGTCCAGCCAATTGCTCTAAAGTGGCATTATATATTCACGAAATGGATGGTCACAGGTGAACAATCTCTTCAGTTGGTGCTCTGAACACCTGTCATAAAAAATTTCCCCCTCACTACCGCCTTCCATACCCCACCATAAAGCGGATCATCAAGCCACAAGCTGGGGCAATAAACATAAATATCCCCGTTACCAGCTCATTACCGCCAGTTAAACACATAGTGAAGTAATAAATGAGGGCGGCGAGGATCACCATGCCGAAAAATGAAGAGACGGCAGATACTACATTTAGTACCTGGCCAATATATCCGCTGACACAAACAATACACAGGGCGAGAAACATCCATAAATAAATCATAGCTCAACCTCCTGCCGCGCTAAAAAACCTGTTACTCCAGGTAATTTAATAGTAAGACAATTCTTAATCACTGGCAATTTTTGCCAGGTTCTAATAAAAACAAGATGTTAAAAAATAGGGCTATTCGCTCCTGAAAAATATTTACTTGAGTGATTAATAATCAGTAGCTGAAAACAATCGGCTGATGATAAAATGGAAGTACCGCATTCATGCTCCTCGTGGTTTTGTCCTGACTAGTCTTTACACTCTTTACAGGAACCATTGTCGTACATGATGGCCTAATATTATTGAGTGTACCGCTGTCGACATGGAATCTTCTGCGATACAACAATTCGTATCTACAGAAGGTAACTATGTTTCCACAGCGCAAATTTTCCCGCGAGTTTCTCCATCCTCGCTACTGGCTCACGTGGTTTGGTCTGGGCGTACTCTGGCTTTGGGTACAACTTCCTTATCCTGTCTTGTGCTTTCTTGGCACACGTATCGGCACGATGGCCAGACCATTTCTGAAACGTCGCGAATCCATCGCCCGTAAAAACCTTGAACTTTGCTTCCCGCAGCATTCATCTGAAGAACGCGAGAAGATGATTGCCGAAAACTTTCGTTCACTCGGCATGGCGCTGGTAGAAACCGGCATGGCGTGGTTCTGGCCCGATCGTCGCGTGCGTAAATGGTTTGATGTTGAAGGTCTGGATAACCTGCAACGCGCACAAATGCAAAATCGCGGCGTAATGGTCGTCGGCGTACATTTTATGTCTCTGGAACTGGGTGGCCGCGTAATGGGGCTTTGCCAGCCAATGATGGCAACTTATCGTCCGCATAATAATCAATTGATGGAATGGGTGCAGACCCGTGGTCGGATGCGCTCAAATAAAGCGATGATCGGCAGGAATAATCTGCGCGGTATTGTTGGTGCTTTGAAAAAAGGTGAAGCCGTATGGTTCGCTCCCGACCAGGATTATGGTCGTAAAGGAAGCTCCTTCGCTCCGTTCTTTGCGGTAGAAAATGTTGCGACGACCAATGGCACTTACGTGTTGTCACGCCTCTCAGGTTCCGCCATGTTAACTGTGACGATGGTACGAAAAGCCGATTACAGCGGATACCGTTTGTATATCACCCCAGAAATGGAAGGCTACCCGACTGATGAAGGTCAGGCTGCGGCTTATATGAACAAGATTATTGAGAAAGAGATTATGCGCGCACCGGAGCAGTATCTCTGGATCCACCGCCGCTTCAAAACGCGTCCGGTGGGTGAAGCATCGTTATACGTTTAACAAACGACCAACGCTTCTTCCCTCCTCAAATTAGCCATAATAACCCAATGGTTTTTATGGCTTTTTTCTTAAGGCTTTTCCCTTCGCTGAATTATGAATTATTACTGACAGAAATTAAACTGTCGCCGATATGAGACACTTGTAAGTTACTAAAAGTAAATAAGAAAATGCCACTTGTTTCAATTTAGTTTTAGGCGTACATTAGCGCCGTCTCGAGCAAATCAGCTCAGAATTCTGGGGTGATGCCCACGGCAAAACAGAGCCCTGTTAAGGTCGTTTTCCCGGTGTCAACTCACTGTATCAGATGTAATGAAGTCATTCAGGCGTAACAGTAATTACGCGGAGAGATGTAAAGTGAAATATTTCTTTATGGGCATTTCTTTTATGGTCATCGTTTGGGCCGGTACTTTTGCCCTGATGATCTAAAAGCAAACTGTGCAATGAAAAACAGGAGCCATCTGGCTCCTGTTTGCGTTTCTGACGAAGGTGTTTATTCCGTGTTTTCGTGAATATGTTTACTGCTGGCTGGAAGTAAACCATCGGCGCGGAACATCGCTTTGATGCCTCTGACTGCCTGACGAATACGGTCACGGTTTTCAATCAACGCAAAGCGTACATGCGTGTCGCCGTAGTCACCAAAGCCAATCCCCGGCGAGACACAGACCTTCGCTTCGTTAAGCAGTTTTTTGGCAAACTCCAGCGAGCCCATTGCCGCATACGGTTCAGGGATTTTCGCCCAGACATACATCGAAGCTTTCGGCATTTCGACCATCCAGCCCGCTTCATGCAGCCCTTTTACCAGCACATCGCGGCGGCGCTTATACTGTTCGGCAATATCGCGCACGCACTGTTGATCGCCTTCCAGCGCGGCAATTGCAGCCACCTGTAACGGTGTAAAGGTGCCGTAATCGTGATAACTTTTGATACGCGCCAGCGCACTGACCAGCGTTTTGTTACCAACCATAAAGCCGATACGCCAGCCTGCCATGTTGTAACTTTTCGACAAGGTAAAGAACTCAACCGCCACGTCACGTGCGCCCGGCACCTGCATGATTGAAGGCGCTTTCCAGCCATCGTAGACGATATCAGCATAGGCCAGGTCGTGGACCACCAGCACATCGTAGCGTTTCGCCAGCGCCACCACTTTTTCGAAGAACTCCAGTTCCACACATTGCGCTGTTGGGTTCGACGGGAAGCCGAGGATCATCATCTTCGGTTTCGGATAGCTTTCGCGAATAGCACGTTCCAGTTCATTGAAGAAATCGACCCCCTCCACCAGCGGCACTGAACGTACCTGCGCACCGGCAATCACAGCGCCGTAGATATGAATCGGATAACTTGGATTCGGCACCAGCACCGTGTCGCCGTGATCCAGCGTCGCCAGCATCAGATGCGCCAGCCCCTCTTTCGAGCCAATGGTGACGATGGCTTCTGATTCCGGATCAATCTCGACATCGTAGCGATCCTGATACCAGCGGGAAATGGCGCGACGTAAGCGCGGAATGCCGCGTGAAGTGGAATAGCCGTGTGTGTCCGGGCGCTGCGCCACGGTACAGAGTTTTTCGACGATATGCGGCGGGGTCGCGCCGTCCGGATTGCCCATACTGAAATCGATAATATCTTCGCCACGCCGACGCGCAGCCATTTTCAGTTCAGCGGTAATGTTAAAAACGTAGGGCGGGAGACGATCAATACGCGTAAAGCGACGTTCAGGGCGAGTGTCAGCCATAATTTCCTCAGATAAACGTTAGCGCCCGGACCGTCCGAGCGACGCTGCCACGATGGTGGCTGTTTTGAAAATAGCCTGATTAATTTCTGTCTGTCGAGCGTTTTAGCAAAAATTTTTTTCTACCAAAAAAGAGGAACATCTGTAATAAAACGGGAAATCCTTACTTTCTTTTAAGAAAATCAAACCCACATTAATTAACATTATAATTTCAATAAATTTACCTTCTGAGTGTGTATTAATAAGAGATGCATTGGCAATGCACCATTTACCTTATAATCCCCTTTTAAAATTGTGGTTTTTCCTCAAAAAATGGCCTGCTGGTCATCAGCCTTCAGGTTACCTATCATAGAGGTTTAATCCTTATCCAGAGTTACCCGTGCACGAAATATTCAACATGCTGCTGGCGGTCTTCGATCGGGCAGCGTTAATGCTTATCTGCCTGTTCTTCCTTATTCGTATCCGCCTGTTTCGCGAGTTGTTGCACAAGTCGGCGCACTCACCGAAAGAGCTGCTCGCAGTTACCGCCATTTTCTCGCTGTTCGCCCTGTTCAGCACCTGGTCCGGCGTGCCGGTGGAAGGCTCACTGGTTAACGTGCGTATTATTGCGGTGATGTCAGGCGGGATTTTATTTGGTCCGTGGGTGGGGATCATTACCGGCGTGATAGCCGGGATTCACCGCTATCTTATTGATATCGGCGGCGTGACGGCGATCCCCTGCTTTATCACCAGTATTCTGGCGGGATGTATATCGGGCTGGATCAACCTAAAAATCCCCAAAGCGCAGCGTTGGCGTGTCGGTATTCTCGGCGGTATGTTGTGTGAAACGTTGACCATGATTCTGGTGATTGTCTGGGCGCCGACCACCGAACTGGGGATCGATATCGTCTCTAAAATCGGTATCCCGATGATCCTTGGCAGCGTCTGTATCGGCTTTATTGTGCTGCTGGTGCAAAGCGTTGAGGGCGAAAAGGAGGCCAGCGCCGCGCGGCAGGCCAAGCTGGCGCTGGATATCGCCAACAAAACGCTGCCGCTGTTTCGCCATGTCAATAGCGAATCATTACGTAAAGTCTGCGAAATTATCCGCGATGATATTCACGCCGATGCGGTAGCAATCACCAATACCGATCATGTGCTGGCGTATGTTGGCGTGGGTGAACATAATTATCAGAATGGTGATGACTTTATTAGCCCGACAACCCGCCAGGCGATGAATTACGGAAAAATCATCATTAAAAACAATGATGAAGCCCATCGCACACCAGAGATTCATTCCATGCTGGTGATCCCATTGTGGGAGAAAGGCGTTGTGACCGGTACGCTCAAAATTTACTACTGCCACGCGCACCAGATTACATCGTCATTACAGGAGATGGCGGTCGGGCTGTCGCAAATTATCTCCACACAACTGGAGGTTTCTCGCGCCGAGCAATTACGCGAAATGGCAAATAAGGCAGAGCTTCGCGCCCTGCAAAGCAAAATTAATCCCCATTTCCTGTTTAACGCTCTGAACGCAATCTCCTCATCAATTCGCCTGAATCCGGATACCGCTCGCCAGCTGATCTTTAATCTGTCGCGTTATCTGCGCTATAACATTGAATTAAAAGACGATGAGCAAATCGATATCAAAAAAGAGCTGTATCAAATTAAAGACTATATTGCCATTGAGCAGGCCCGCTTTGGCGACAAGCTGACGGTTATCTATGATATTGATGAAGAGGTGAATTGCTGCATTCCCAGCCTGCTGATCCAGCCGCTGGTAGAAAACGCCATTGTTCACGGTATTCAACCTTGTAAGGGAAAAGGTGTTGTCACCATCAGCGTTGCAGAGTGCGGTAATCGGGTTCGTATTGCGGTGAGAGATACCGGGCACGGCATCGATCCGAAAGTGATTGAGCGGGTCGAAGCGAACGAAATGCCGGGCAATAAAATTGGCCTGCTGAATGTGCATCATCGCGTGAAGTTGTTATATGGTGAGGGGCTGCATATTCGTCGTCTGGAGCCTGGGACGGAAATCGCGTTTTACATTCCTAATCAACGCACCCCTGTCGCCTCACAGGCTACGTTATTGCTTTGAGCCGGAGTGATATTGTGAAAGTCATCATTGTTGAAGACGAATTCCTGGCACAACAGGAACTGAGCTGGCTGATTAAAGAGCACAGCCAGATGGAGATTGTCGGCACCTTTGACGACGGTCTGGACGTGTTGAAGTTTTTGCAGCATAACCGTGTCGACGCCATTTTTCTGGATATCAATATTCCGTCGCTGGATGGCGTGCTGCTGGCGCAAAACATCAGCCAGTTTGCCCATAAACCGTTTATTGTGTTTATCACCGCGTGGAAAGAACATGCGGTAGAAGCGTTTGAACTGGAGGCGTTTGACTACATTCTCAAACCGTATCAGGAATCACGCATCACCGGGATGCTGCAAAAACTGGAAGCGGCCTGGCAGCAACAGCAAACCAGCAGTACGCCTGCCACAACGGTAACGCGTGAGAATGACACCATTAATCTGGTGAAAGATGAGCGAATTATCGTTACGCCAATTAATGATATCTATTACGCCGAAGCGCACGAAAAAATGACCTTTGTCTATACGCGGCGTGAATCCTACGTAATGCCGATGAACATTACCGAGTTTTGCAGCAAGCTGCCTCCATCGCATTTTTTCCGCTGCCATCGCTCGTTTTGTGTCAATCTGAACAAAATCCGCGAAATCGAACCGTGGTTTAATAACACTTATATTCTGCGGCTAAAAGATCTGGATTTTGAAGTGCCAGTCAGCCGCAGCAAAGTTAAAGAATTCAGGCAGTTAATGCATCTGTAATCAGGAATATTCATGAAAGCAACAGGCTTGCCCGCCGATCAACAATTTTTCGCCGATCTGTTCAGCGGCCTGGTGCTTAACCCGCAACTACTTGGGCGCGTCTGGTTTGCCAGCCAGCCTGCCTCGTTGCCGGTGGGTAGTTTATGTATTGACTTTCCCCGTCTGGATATCGTGCTGCGCGGCGAATACGGCAATCTGCTGGAAGCAAAGCAGCAGCGTATGGTGGAAGGGGAAATGCTGTTTATTCCGGCGCGCGCGGCTAATTTACCGGTCAACAACAAACCGGTGATGCTCTTAAGCCTGGTGTTCGCACCGACCTGGCTTGGGTTATCGTATTACGATAGCCGCAGCACGTCATTGTTGCATCCGGTTCGCCGGATCCAGCTTCCCAGTCTGCAACGCGGTGAAGGTGAAGCAATGCTCACCGCCCTCACCCATCTCAGCCGTTCGCCGCTGGAGCAGAATATCATTCAGCCACTGGTGTTAAGTTTGCTGCATCTTTGCCGCAACGTGGTGAATATGCCGCCGGGCAATTCGCAACCTCGCGGCGATTTTCTCTATCACAGCATTTGTAACTGGGTTCAGGATAACTACGCCCAGCCGCTCACCCGCGAGAGCGTGGCGCTGTTTTTTAATATCACGCCCAATCATTTGTCAAAACTGTTTGCGCAGCATGGGATGATGCGTTTTATCGAATATGTGCGTTGGGTGCGAATGGCGAAGGCGAGGATGATTTTGCAGAAATATCATCTGTCGATTCATGAAGTGGCGCAGCGTTGCGGCTTTCCGGATAGCGACTATTTTTGTCGCGTCTTCCGGCGTCAGTTTGGCCTGACGCCGGGAGAGTACAGCGCCCGTTTTCAGGGCTAACGTCAGAAGGTTAATTCCGTTTCCAGCAGCGTCAGGATGCTTTGTGCGTCTTGCGCGGCGAACAGCGACTGGCGGAAGTTTTTATTCACCAGTTTGCGCGCCAGCTGCGAGAAGACCTTCACATGGTTCATCCCTTCGCTAGCGCCCAGCGTCAGCATGATCACCAGCTCGACTTCGCCCATTTCTGACTGCCAGTCAACCGGTTTCACCAGCCGGGCAATGCTGATACTGGAATGGCGGATCCACTGAGATTTAGTGTGCGGGATCGCCACGCCAAAACCAACGCCAGTAGTCACAATCTCTTCCCGCTGCCAGACATCTTCTTCCAGCTCGAACGGATGCTCAGTGCGCCCGTTGACGCCAAGGTTGCCGCACAGAAACTGAATCGCCTGCTCTTTATTACTAAAGGCCTGATCAACAAAGATATTCTCCAGCGCCAGCAATGGGCGAACGTCTTCTTCCGGCGTAAAGGCGGTGAGTAACGCTTCAATTTCCTGCGCACTGCGGCACTCGCAAGCCTGACGCGCAAGTTCCCGACACGCCTCGCTATCCAGTTGACGCAACTGGCTTTTCACCGCCGGAATGCGTGGGCTACTCATACTTAGCTCATCCAGGCCCAGCCCAAGCAGTAGCGGCAGATAACGGCTTTCACCACCCAGCTCACCGCAAATGCCGACCCATTTTCCCCGCTGATGCGCAGTGGTCACTATCTGCTGCAACATGCGCAGGAAAGATGGCGTAATCGGGTTATACAGCGGCGATACGCGCGGGTTATTACGATCGACCGCATACAGATACTGGGTCATATCGTTCGAGCCGATACTAAAGAAATCGACCTCATCGCAGAAGTGGTCGATGATGTAGCAAACCGACGGCACTTCCACCATGATCCCAAGCGTAATCGTCTCTGCATGACGCAGGCCATCGCGCTTAAGCTCAACGATTGCTTTCTGGATCTCACTCTTCACCCATAAGATCTGATCGAGGCTGTGAACCATCGGGATCATCAACTGAGCGTTACCGTAACTGGCAGCACGCAAAATGGCCCGTAGCTGGGTACGGAACAGGCCAGCAAATTCCGGGTAAATACGCACAGCACGATAGCCGAGGAACGGGTTCTCTTCCTGGGGAATGTTGAGATATGGAATGCTTTTATCGCCGCCGATGTCCATCGTGCGGAAAATAATTGGCTTGTCGCCCGCCGCCAGTAACACCTGCTGGTAGGCTTCAAACTGTTCCTGCTCGTCCGGCGCGCTATCGCGATCCATATACAGCATTTCGGTGCGGAACAGCCCGACGCCTTCCGCGCCATTGGCAAACGCACCAGGGGCTTCCAGAGCGGTGCCAATATTCGCGGCGATATCAATTCGCTTGTTATCACGGGAATAGGCCAGTTGCGCGGCGGCCTGCGCCTGTTGTTTTTGGCGTTTGTCCGCCAGCGTCTGCGCAACCTGGTAATAACCGCTCACCGCGTCATCAGGATTAATCGCCAGCACGCCACACTGGGCGTCAAGCACCGCCGGTTGCCCGGCATAACGGGCTATCGCATCCAGCGGCAAGCCGCTCAGTACCGGGATCGCCGAAGCTCGCGCCAGAATCAGGGTATGCGATGTGCGCCCGGTTTTCTCCAGAATCATGCCTGCGAGATTTTTTAAATCGAGACTCAAAAACTGGCTTGGAGTTAAATCTTCGGCGACCAGAATGGTCGATTTTTCAAGCAGCAGATTATTGCGCGGCTTCAGTTCCGGCCAGGTGATATGCAGCAACTGTTCGCTGATATCACGAATATCACTAACTCGCTCGCGCAGATAATCGCTGGCAGAGGCAGAAAGTTTGTCGCAAACCTGCTCCATATTGCTGATGATTGCCGCCCCCAGTCCCTGATGTTGTTCTGCCATCAGACGACGGATATTCCCCGCAAACTCTTCATCCTGAATCAGCGACAAATGGGCGCTAAGAATGGTTTTACTTTCGCCGTCACGCTCGCGCAGCTGCTGGTTCAGTTGTTCGGCAAGCGTTGCCAGGCTGTGTTCCAGCCGGGTGGTGTCTTGCACACTGGCAGGGATCGCCCGATAACTGTCAAGGCTGTCGCTCTGCAACAACGTTAACGTACCAACACCGACGCCGCTCGCCAGCACGTTACCGTACAGCAAATCAGGGTTAAGGCGACTTAATGAACGTGGCAGCGGATGCGCCGTCAGTTCTGCTTGTGTCGGTTGGATGCTGTCGCTGTCGATAAAGCGCACCTGGATGTACTCTTCCAGTACTCGCCGTGCCTGTTCTTCATCGCTACCGCTAATGTTCAGACTGCAACTGTCATTAAATAAAGTGCCGGTGCCAATCAGCGCCAGTGAACTTTTGGCATCGGCTTTTGCGTTCTGGCGATGGTTGATAAAAGCGATTTCGCTTTGCCACTGGCTGCACTGCTCTTTAAGTTCCCACGCAGGACGAGCATGTAGACCGTTAGGCAAAGGACAGAGAAATTGAATCGATAACATAACCGCTCCGGGTTAATCGGGAAATCATCTGAAATCCGTCAGTTGAACAACCGTCTCACGGGTAAGACGTTGAATAAGGGCAGATAAAAGTTGCTGCATCTGCAAGATGTCGCGGCAGTCGGCAATCGATGCGGCGCAATGTCCGTGCCGGGTGGCAGGCCCCATCACCACTGTGGGTACGCCAGTACCGGTTAAATGCACCGCTCCGCCGTCCGTACCGCCGTTGCTGAACATATCGGCCTGCAACGGAACACCAATTTCTGCCGCCACGGTTTCGATCCAGGCTGTGAGTTTTGGCGGCGCAATCAGCGATTTATCGCTTAACACCAGCATCGGACCGTTACCAATCTGGCGATGGTTCGCCGCGCCATAATCAAAGTTTTTCGCCCAGCAGGCGGTATCAAGCACAATGGCGACGTCCGGCGACACCGCGCGGGTGGCGGTTTGCCCGCCGCGTAATCCCACCTCTTCGCTGGAACTTGCCACCAGCCACACTTCCGCAGGCAGTTCGGCGCTGTGTAGTTCGCGCAGTAACGTCACCAGCAGATAGCAACCGAGGCGGTCATCAAAGGCTTTCCCCATCACCCGCTGGTGAGGAAGAACCTGAAAAGCGGTATCAAACGTGACGCGATCGCCTGGACGAATTCCCGCCTGTATCACTTCATCATACGAGCGCGCGCCAATGTCCACGCGCATTACGCTAACCTCATTTCCCTGCCGCTCGCCATCAAGCAGGCCGGGAATTTTGCACTCTTCACGGGTAGTGATCCGCACCGGCTGAAGCTGACGGGCAGCCATGCGCACGTTGCCAACCGGCAGCACATCGATCGCGCCTTCGCGGGAGATGCTACGCACCATAAACCCCACTTCATCCATATGTGCGCAGATCATCACTTTCGGACCTGTCGATTCATTGAGGCGGATCAGCACCGATCCCAGACCGTCAAATCGCACTTCTTTTTGCAGGCGATCCGCTTCTTCCAGCAGGATCTGCCGCACTTCCTGTTCCGAGGAGGCGATCGCATCGGCCTCGCTCAACGCTTTTAATAGCGATAAATCCATTATGCCTCTCCCGTGAGCAACACTGTTTTCGGCATGGCGTAGAGCACTTCTGCGCCTTGCGGGGTAACCAGCACGACATCTTCGATGCGCACGCCCCCTTGCCCTGGCAAATAAATCCCCGGCTCTACGGTCAGTAACATGCCTGGCTGGAGCATCGTGGTATCACGTGGTGAAAAACGCGGATCTTCATGTACGTCAATGCCGATTGCATGACCGGTGTTATGGCCGAAATACTCTCCATAACCGGCTTCTGTAATGACCCGACGCGCGGCGTCGTCAACCTGCTGGCAACGCACGCCGGGGAGAATCGCGGAGATTGCCGCCAGTTGCGCTTGCAGGACAATCTGATACACGTTAAACAGCGGGTGAGATTCGGCGCTCACCCCTTCGCCATGAACCAGGAAGGTGCGCGTCATATCAGAGCAGTAGCCCTGATACAGCGCACCGAAATCGAGTGTGACAAACTCGTCCGCTACAACCACTTTGTCGCTGGCCTTGCCGTGCGGCAGCGCCCCACGCCAGCCACTGGCAACAATGGTGTCAAAGGAGGCTTTTTCTGCTCCCTGCTGGCGCATAAACCACTCCAGTTCAGCGGCAATCTCGCGCTCGCTCATCCCCGCCTGAATAAAGCGGCGAATATGCTCTGCACCACGATCGGCAATCCCACAGGCGAGACGGATTTTTTCCACCTCCTCTGGCGTTTTGATTTGCCGCAGCACATCCGGCGTGGCGCTGACCAGCTTTGCATTAAGTTCAGCCTGCCAGCGGTGCGCGATTTCCCAACTCACCTGCTGGCCTTCAAAACCGAGCGTTTGCAGCTGCTCATCGGCAATGATTTGATTGACGATGGTTGCCAGCGTGTGCGTCGCGTCAAGCAAATGTAGCTGGTAGCCTTGCGCACGAGCTTCCACCTCCACGTAATAGCGCGAATCCACCAGAATGTGCGCGCTCTCACGACTAATCACCACATAGCCTGACCCGGTGGAAATCCCCAGATGGGGCTGTTTGTTCTGCCGTGAGGAGAGAAGCACCGCATCCAGCTGTTGCGCCTTAAGCCAGTCGCGCAGCGAAGCGAGTAATGTCATCAGGATTGTCCTTCTTACAGGCTATCGATTAACAATTTGCCTTTGCGGAACATCATCAAACGCAGGAACACCACCATCAGCGCGGTAATGATTGCCCCCAGCGCGATCCCCGCCATGTAAACGCCCAGATTAGTCACCAGCGGCCACGCCCAGATTGCTGATTCCGGGAACCATTGCACTGCGCCCAGCCAGACAGCGGCGGTGGAGCCGACAATCGCACCGACCATATAGGACGGAATTGCGGTGATGGGGCTTTCCAGCGCAAACGGAATCGCACCTTCACTGATCCCCATAAACGCCAGGAACATGGCGGTTTTACCCTGCGGATAAAGCTGGGCGTTAAACAGGCGTTTGCCGGTTAAACGACGGTCGATAATAGTCGCCAGACCCAGACCAATCGGCGGAATGACGATTGCGATAGAACGCGCGGTAACCGGTAATACGTGGTCAGTGGTAAAGCTGAAAGCAACGAAACCTGCTGCTTTGTTGATTGGGCCACCGAGGTCGATTGCGGTCGCTGCTGCGATACCCATCGCATACATCAGCGCCCCCTTCTCACCTGCGGCAGTCAGCACGGTACGGATACCGCCGTTGATCCAACCGCCAAATGGGGTGATGACGTAATACATCGCCAGCATGACAAAAATGGCGGAAAGAATCGGTAGCAAAAATGTGGTTTTGAACGCTAACAGGAAATCCGGTAACTGGATTTTCTGGTTCATCCACTTCACAAGGTAACCTGCAACGATAGAAATGATCAGCGCACCAATGAAGGTAGACGGCACCGGTGAAGAGGTCGCCCACTGCATGGTACTGGGATCAAAGTTCAGCAGTTGCGTTGGCTGGGTAGACATTAACCCGCCGATAAACCCAGCCGGGAACGCCAGTTTGCCGCCAATGGAGTTCGCCACAAAAGCAGCAAACATCGGAATGGCAAAACCAAACAACACGCCGCCAAAGGACTGCGACAGCCAGGCAAATTTCAGTAAGGAGAGGTCGAAACCGGAAAATTTCCCGCTATTAAGTGCATCCATAATGCCAATGTCAGCGGGAATTTTTAGCCAGCTATAAGCAATCAGCTGGCTGAAAGCGAGGATCACGCCGCCCATAATTAAGGTCGGCACCATGCGTGAAATCCCTGACATCACATGCTGCGGAAGTTCACCCCAGAAGCTGCTTTTAGAGGCCTGCGGATTCTTAATTGCCGCTGCCGCACCGGATGCGCCAGGCACAACGGTTGCACTGCGTTTTTTAATGGCCATAACAATTATCCCTGTCGAAAATTACAGTTGTTCAGCGGCAATCATCTCTTCGATTTCTTTGATGATGCCCGCAGCATTTTTAATTGCGTCCTGCAAAGTGATTTCATAAACGTCGCGTGATTCGAAACGTTCGTTATCTTCCGGGGTAACAGCTACGGAGTGGATGATGATGGTCGCTTCGGCGATATCCTGCGCCGTCAGGCGATTCTGGATACCGTCCGCGCCCTGGGTTTCAATCTTCACTTCATAGCCAGCTTCCACTGCGGCCTCTTCCAGCGCCTGAGCCGCCATAAAAGTGTGCGCAAGGCCCATCGGGCAGGCACATAAGGCAATCAGTTTCTTACTCATCGTTATTTCCTCGTTCGTTTATAGTTAACGAGTGAAATTATGAACGTGCAAAACAAATTGCCGTTACCAGACAAATAATGCATTTACTGGAGAATTAATCCCGTAGTGCGGAAGTGTGACGCAGGTCGGCCTTGTGATGAAACACAAAGAAAAATTGAACTAACCGTATGATTTAAAAGATTATCGGGAGGATTATCTCCCGATATGGCAGGAAGGATTTACAGGACGTACCCTAAGGTCTGGCGTAAATGTGCACCTGAGCCGAGAAGACCCGGATTGTCATGGACGATAAGATAAGCCGGAATATCATGGACATATTCTTTAAAGCGGCCTTTGTCTTCAAAAGCGGCACGGAAACCAGAGGCTTTGAAGAATTCAAGGAAACGCGGCACGATACCGCCCGCAATAAACACGCCGCCAAATGTGCCGAGATTGAGCGCCAGATTGCCGCCAAAACGACCCATAATCACGCAAAATAGCGACAACGCGCGGCGGCAATCGGTGCAACTGTCGGCCAGCGCGCGTTCGGTAATATCTTTTGGCTTGAGATTTTCTGGCAGACGGTTATCTGCTTTCACAATCGCTCGGTACAAATTCACCAGCCCTGGCCCAGAGAGCACGCGTTCAGCAGAGACATGGCCTATTTCAGCACGCAGTATTTCGAGAATAATGGCCTCTTCTTCGCTGTTTGGCGCAAAATCAACGTGACCGCCTTCGCCTGGCAGGCTTACCCAGCGTTTATCAACATGAACCAGATGCGCCACGCCTAGCCCCGTTCCGGCACCATAAACCGCGATAGGTTTACCTTCAACTGGTTCCTTACCGCCAAACTGGATCAGATGCTCTTTTTTCAGCATCGGGATCGCCATCGATACAGCGGTAAAATCGTTAATAATTTCCAGATGGCTAAAACCGAGATTCTTTTTCATTTCGGCAATTGAGAACGCCCAGGTATGGTTGGTCATTGCCACCCAGTCACCGGTAATTGGGCAAGCGATGGCAATACAACCGTCTTTCACCTCGACCTTATGTTCTTCGAGATAAACGCGGATAACCGCTTCCAGGCTGGGATAATCAAGCCCAGAATAGGTTTTAGCCTGCGAGATTTCACCACTGGTAATATCACACAGAGCAAGACGTGCGTTGGTGCCGCCCACATCACCGACTAATGCATACTTTGTCATTCTTCTACTGCTCCGCTAAAGTCAAAATAATTCTTTCTCACACTGTAAATACCTGGGAGCCTAACAACAACGCCGGAAAGGCGGGCTCCCTGTAAATATAGATCTGGGTCACACTATTACTTTATCGTTTCAGCACCAATTGCAGCGATGCCTTTATGCAAGCTGGGCAAACTAAGTATCTGACCCCGCATAAGGAATAGAACATGCTCCATTCGCGAGCCAGAACCATGTTGTTATTATCGCTTCCCGCCCTGGCAATTGGGATTGCGTCCAGTCTTATTCTGATTGTGGTGATGAAAATCGCCTCGGTATTACAGAATTTACTCTGGCAACGACTGCCGGGAAGTCTGGGGATAGCCCAGGATTCACCGCTGTGGATCATCGGAATATTAACGCTGACGGGGATCGCAGTGGGACTGGTTATCCGTTTCAGCCAGGGTCATGCCGGACCAGATCCCGCCAGTGAACCGCTGATCGGCGCGCCAGTCCCCCCTTCTGCGCTACCAGGGCTTATCGTAGCATTAATTCTCGGTCTTGCCGGTGGCGTCAGCCTGGGGCCGGAACATCCGATTATGACTGTTAATATCGCCCTCGCGGTAACGATAGGCGCTCGCCTGTTACCTCGAGTTAACCGGATGGAATGGACTATTTTAGCCTCAGCCGGAACTATCGGTGCACTATTTGGCACACCTGTTGCGGCGGCGTTGATATTTTCGCAAACCTTAAATGGCAGTAATGAAGTGCCGCTATGGGATCGACTCTTTGCGCCGTTAATGGCAGCGGCGGCTGGTGCGCTGACGACAAGTCTATTTTTCCACCCCCATTTTTCGCTGCCCATTGCGCATTACGGACAGATGCAGATGGCAGACATTATCAGCGGTGCGATTGTAGCGGCGATTGCCATCGCTGCGGGGATGGTCGCCGTATGGTGTCTGCCACGGTTGCACGCAATGATGCATCAGATTAAAAACCCTGTGCTCATGCTCGGGGTTGGCGGGTTTATTCTCGGTATTTTGGGCGTTATTGGTGGGCCGTTTTCACTGTTTAAAGGGCTGGATGAGATGCAGCAAATGGTGATGAATCAGGCTTTCAGCACCAGTGATTACTTTTTACTGGCAGTGATTAAGCTCGCCGCTCTGGTCATTGCCGCCGCCAGCGGGTTTCGTGGCGGGCGAATCTTCCCGGCAGTGTTTGTTGGCGTGGCGTTAGGTTTGATGCTACATGAACACGTTCCCGCAGTCCCGGCGGCAATTACTGTCTCCTGCGCTATTCTCGGTATGGTACTGGTGGTAACGCGCGATGGCTGGTTAAGCCTGTTTATGGCGGCAGTCGTTGTACCTGATACCAATCTGCTACCGCTACTTTGTATCGTTATGCTTCCGGCATGGCTATTGCTGGCTGGCAAACCGATGATGATTGTGAATCGCCCGAAGCAGCAACCACCCCACGATAATCTTTAGCAAAAAATGCTCTCCATCATGATTTAAGAGTTATGGCGATGAAACGGGGCTTTACCTCCCCGTAATATTGCGTTAACAGGCCGCTGACGGCTTCGATCGTGAAGGAGAATAACAATGTTCAGGTCACTGTTTCTGGCGGCCGCCCTGATGGCTTTTACCCCGCTTGCAGCAAACGCAGGTGAAATTACCCTACTGCCATCAATCAAATTACAAATTGGCGATCGCGATCATTATGGTAATTACTGGGACGGTGGTCATTGGCGCGACCGTGATTACTGGCATCGTAATTACGAATGGCGTAAAAACCGCTGGTGGCGTCACGATAATGGCTACCACCGTGGCTGGGATAAGCGTAAAGCGTATGAGCGTGGCTATCGTGAAGGCTGGCGCGACCGTGATGATCATCGCGGGAAAGGCCGTGGACACGGACATCGTCATTAAACACATCCACCAATGGAGCACGATGCCTGATGCGACGCCCGCGCGTCTTATCAGGCCTACAGCCCCACTCCATTGAACGCGTAGGGCGGATAAGGCGTTTACGCCGCATCCGCCAGTGATGCCTGGTACGACGCCAGTTGAACTACAACCCCAGCGCCGTTCCCACCAACAGCCAGATATTCAGCGCCACTACCAATACCACAATCACCCAGCCAGCCTGTTTTACGCGTTTGCTGTTCACCAGATCGCCCATCAACTTACTGTCACTGGTGAAAATCAACAGTGGAACCAGCGCCAGGGCAATACCAAAACTTAGCAGCACCTGACTCATAACCAGAATCCGTGTCGGATCTAATCCCATCAGGATGACAATAAATGACGGCAACATGGTCACTGTCCGGCGCACCCACAGCGGGATATGGAAACGAATAAAGCCCTGCATCACCACCTGCCCCGCCAGCGTACCCACCACCGTTGAAGAAAGCCCTGCTGCCACCAGGCTTAAACCAAAGACCGTCGCTGCAGCATTGCTTAACAGCGGTTGCAGCGTCAGGTAGGCTTCGTCAAGATCGGCGACACCAGTATGGCCGGAAAAGTGGAACGCGGCAGCAGCCGTTGCCATCATCGCCAGATTGACAAAACCAGCAATAGTCATGGCAATCGCGACATCCCATTTGGTGGCTGAATAACGTTGCTGGCGTGACCCACCATGCAGATGCTGGGTCAGCGAAGAGTGCAAATAAATCACATGCGGCATAATCGTCGCCCCCAGCACACCCGCAGCCAGGAAGACCGCCTCTGAGGTCGGTAAACTCGGGATCACCATCCCTTTACTCAACTGCACCAGGTTAGGCTGGGAGAAGATCAGCTCAACAATGTAAGCCGCTGCGACAAACAGCAGTAGCCCGCCAATCACTTTCTCCAACGGTTTTTGCCCGCGACGTTGCAGCATTAAAATCAGGAAGGTTGCGATACCCGTCAGTACGGCGCCTTGCAACAACGAAACCCCAAGAATCAGTTTGAAACCGATAGCCGCACCAATAAATTCCGCCAGGTCGGTAGCCATCGCAATAATTTCTGCCTGAACCCAATAGAACCAGACGACCGGACGCGGGTAGTGATCGCGAATTTGTTCCGCCAGATTTTTACCGGTGGCAATCCCCAGTTTGGCCGAGAGGATCTGAATCAACATCGCCATCAGATTAGCCCAGACAACAACCCACAATAGCTGATAGCCGAAGCTGGCACCCGCCTGAATATTGGTCGCAAAGTTACCAGGATCGATATAACCAATCGCCGCAATGAACGCAGGTCCCATTAATGCGAGCCTCATCTTGCGCGCCGCCCGTCCGCTGCTACTCTCAACGCGATAGTTCGTCATCTTGTTGTGCCTCTAAAACATAGCCTTTGCTATGTTTCATGCTATGTCAAACGAGAATGATTATCAAATTCATTTAAATGGGTTGTGATGATTTCTCTGATAGACCAGGATTATGACTACGAAAAGATTGATGGTTTGAATGTTATTTTTATGTTTAATGTTAGCACATTTACATAACTTTCCGCTTCCATACACAACATAGCAGAAATGTAGGACAGCTCACTATTTTTGAAGCTTGTCACAGGACGTCATTATAGTGTGTGTCAGATCTCGTTTTCCTGAATCATGTTGCATAGAATGTGCACGGAAATTTAACCTGCCTCATATTTGGAGCAAATATGGACCGCGTCCTTCATTTTGTACTGGCACTAGCCGTTGTTGCGATTCTCGCATTGCTGGCAAGCAGCGACCGCAAAAAAATTCGTATCCGTTATATTATTCAACTGCTTGTTATCGAAGTATTACTGGCGTGGTTCTTCCTGAACTCTGACGTTGGTCTGGGCTTCGTGAAAGGCTTCTCCGAAATGTTCGAAAAACTGCTCGGATTTGCCAACGAAGGTACTAACTTCGTCTTTGGTAGTATGAATGATCAAGGCCTGGCGTTCTTCTTCCTGAAAGTGCTGTGCCCTATCGTCTTTATTTCTGCGTTGATCGGTATTCTCCAGCACATTCGCGTGTTGCCGGTGATTATTCGCGCGATTGGTTTCCTGCTTTCCAAAGTCAATGGCATGGGCAAACTGGAATCCTTTAACGCCGTCAGCTCCCTGATTTTGGGACAATCCGAGAACTTTATCGCCTATAAAGATATCCTCGGCAAAATCTCCCGTAATCGTATGTACACCATGGCAGCAACGGCGATGTCCACCGTGTCGATGTCCATCGTTGGCGCATACATGACGATGCTGGAGCCGAAATACGTCGTTGCTGCACTGGTACTGAACATGTTCAGCACCTTTATCGTACTGTCGCTGATCAACCCTTACCGCGTTGATGCCAGCGAAGAAAACATTCAGATGTCCAACCTGCACGAAGGTCAGAGCTTCTTCGAAATGCTGGGTGAATACATTCTGGCAGGTTTCAAAGTCGCCATTATCGTTGCAGCGATGCTGATCGGCTTTATCGCCCTGATCGCCGCACTGAACGCACTGTTTGCCACCGTGACTGGTTGGTTTGGCTACAGCATCTCCTTCCAGGGCATCCTGGGCTACATATTCTATCCGATTGCATGGGTGATGGGTGTTCCTTCCAGTGAAGCACTGCAAGTAGGCAGTATCATGGCGACCAAACTGGTTTCCAACGAGTTCGTAGCAATGATGGATCTGCAGAAAATTGCTTCCACGCTTTCTCCGCGTGCAGAAGGCATCATCTCTGTATTCCTGGTATCTTTTGCTAACTTCTCTTCTATCGGGATTATCGCGGGCGCGGTTAAAGGCCTGAACGAAGAGCAAGGTAACGTCGTTTCTCGCTTCGGTCTGAAACTGGTTTACGGCTCTACGCTGGTAAGTGTGCTTTCTGCGTCAATCGCAGCACTGGTGCTGTAAGTCCAATACATTCATTAAAAAAGCCGGGGATAATTCCCCGGCTTTTTTACGTCTGTTAATCAACTAATGGCTGAGGGCGACCAATCAAATACCCTTGCAGATATTGCACCCCAAGTTTATGCAATAACGCCTGCTGCTGTTGCGTTTCGACAAACTCCGCGACCACACTCAATGACTTCGCTTTCGCCAGGTCGGTAATTGACCGCACAATCATCGCATCCAGCGTATTAGTCACTATATCTTTCACAAAGACGCCATCAATCTTGATGATATCGGCCTGCAAACGTTTTAATCGCTCGTAGTTGGCATAACCAGTGCCAAAATCATCAATCGCAATACGGAAGCCAAATTTATGCAGTTGCTCGATGTTGTACATGCTGCTTTCTGCATTTGAAAACGCCTGCTCCTCGGTGATCTCAAGAATGACTGTCTCCGGGGAGATGTGATAACGCTTAAACAGACGAATAATCCGCCCGGCGATATTTTTTTGCAGCAGAGTGAGCGGCATTAAATTGACTGAAAAGCGCGGACCTTTATTGTTGGAAGGGTGAGTTGCTAACCACTTCAACAGAGATTCCAGCACCTGCAAATCGAAACGCGCGCTAAGGTTAAACTGGGCGATAAGCGGCAGAAATTTATCCGGCGTCATAATGCCGTCGTCATATTTCAGACGCGCCAGGATCTCATCATAGCCCTGCCCCTCTTTGTTTCGAATGGGCTGAGCGTAGAGGAGCAAGTCACCATTATCTAACGCCTTACGAATGGTGTTCAGCAACAGTACCTGTTTGGTGGTCTGCCCGGACGCTATTTCCTCTCGATTATCCAACGCCAACACATGATGATGAACGCAGGATTGTTCCGCCAGCCAGCTTAACTGCCCCAGCATGGGCTGCAGGGTTTCCTGATTGCCATCAAAACGCCCCCAGGCGGCACCATAGCCCATATCCAGGCCGGTGTTGTTCCAGTGAATCTGCCGACTATTGAGGATGTTAACCATATGCTGTAGTCGACCTTCCGTTTCCGGCCCGGTCAGTACCAACAGCAATTCACTGCCCGGCAGTTGATACAACTTTTCGTTTTCCTGCATCAACGGCAGCAAGGTACGGTAAATTGAGCGGATACAATGAACACGCATCACCAGGCCGTAATGACGACTCAGAAACTCAAGATTATCAATACGCAGGCAGCAAAAACTCTTTCCTGCCTCCTGCTCTTGCGATTGCTCCAGTGCACGAAAGTTGGGTAATAGCGTTAATGGATCGGTCAGCGCCTGCAAATGCCAGCGGCGATTAAGCCATTCACTTCGATGATAAATACGCACCATGTAAAGCAGGCAAACGCTAAAGGAAATCAGCACCGCGAGAATAAATGCCAGCGAATATTCGGTTTCGACCCCTTGTAAAAAATTCTGGTTGTAATTCAGGAGGAAAAGAGTCGAAACAGCCCAGGTGAGATTTAAAAACGGATAACGAAGTTTACCAACACCAAGGGTAAAGATGATGAAGAAAACGGGCACCAGGTAACCGGCAATAAAATCGTTTTCATAAGGCGTACACATCAGAAGCAGCAGCACGCTAAGAGTTGCCAGCCAGCTTAAAGTAAATGCACGTTTCTCTTTGTTCAGCGACGGGGCGATATCCCTGCGCCACAATATCTGCGCAAAGTGGGGACTTACAACCATGCGAGTGAGATAGTAAAAGAACATGTTGTAAATCAGCACAGCGGTGAAAAGGCTAAGCAAATCAACGACCGTGAAAATAGCATCTGCATCGCCGAAAAATGTCGATATCTTTAGCGGGAAATCAAAAAAGCTACCCACCAGATACATGCTGCCTTTGATGCCAATCGGCGTCACTAAACCAAGCCAGAAGAGACGTTGCCAGACGTATCGGGTGGTCAACCCATAACGCCAACGCGTTCCTAACTGCCAGCGTAATATTGCACAGGCACACAGCACTACAAATGTCTGGCTGCCGAGCATGACGGCAGTTTGCAAAAATGAGAGATGAAAATTCCACAGATTAGTGCAAAACATCCCGCATAAAACAGGAACAACACCACGCCAGCCAAAGATGAATAATATTGACAGCATTACGCACAGTGGCATCCACGCCAGAAAGATATAGCTGGAATGGATAACGGCCAGTGGCGAAATAAAACGGGATAGCTGAATAAGTACCACGGTGAGCGTAAACGCCAGTGTGAATATCTTGATATTTTTTATCAGGTTATGCTCCACAAACATGAGTAGACTACTCTCACTGATCGGGGTTTTCAGGCACACAAATAATAAGTTTATTCGCATCGCGAAGCAAACAGGGGCCGGCCTGTTGCCGATTTTTCATCCAATGATGCTTTCACCAGGCGGCACTAACCCGGACGTAGACTGTATTACAAAAGCGGCAAAAATCAGAGACAAAAAACCCCCGCTTCACAGCGAGGGTTTGAAATTTGGTGGAGCTAAGCGGGATCGAACC
>NZ_AEJZ01000228.1:0-8752 GCF_000208525.1 Escherichia sp. TW14182 | reverse complement strand
TTTGGGGAGAGGGTTAGGGTGAGGGGAACACGCTGCTCCCGAATTCACCAGCAAATCTAATCCAACCCCATCACTTCTTCATCTGCGACAAAATCGTCCGACACTGATTAGCCTCCCCTTCTGAAGGTGAGATCAGCGCCAGTAACGCCGCCGCAGGCGTCACCAACGTTGCCAGTGCCGCCGCAACGGCTCCGCGAGCAATCAACGGCCCGGCCTTCACACCAGCCTGCGGACTCTTAAACGTCCCACGCACATACAGCGGCGAACGCAGCGTGATAATACGAATCCCTTTGCTCTCCGGATCAATAGTCAAATCCAGTTGCTCCGAAGCAAAACTTGCCGTGCCGGTAACGTTAATCAACGCGTTCTCAGTATCGAAAGCAAAAATCTGCGGGCGTGCCACACCGTTGGCGATATCCAGATTCGCCGCCGCGCAGTTCACCCGCACCTCATCATCACCGAAAATCGCACCGACAATGTAGTTTCCGACGTTCAGCCCAACAATCTCCATCAGGTTACGGCTCACCAGCCCGTCATTCATCAACAATTTCAGATTGCCGTTACTGTTCCCCAGCAGCGCCGCCACCGAGTTACCGCTACCACGCAGTTCAGCATCGCCATTCATTTCTCCCAGCGTTTTCTGCATCAGTTCTACATCCGGCATCAGCTCCTTCAGTTTCAGTCGACGAGCCTGTATATCCGCCCGCCCCTGCATCGGTTTTTTATCCCCTTCCAGATGAATATTCGCCGCAATGCTGCCGCCCGCCATGCCAAATATCAGCGGTTGCAGACGCAGGTCAGCGTTTTTGAGGATGATATGGGTAGAAAGAGAGCTAATCGGCAAACTGCTGCCATGTTCTATGCGCCGCCCTTTGAAACGAACATCAGCATCCATCGCATCCCATTTATCGGTTTCGAAGCGGTCATAAGGCAGCACTTTGCCCACAGGCTGAACGTTTTTCTCGCCCTTCTTCTGTTCAGAGCGTTTCGACTTTTCTACCCCTTCCCCGGAATCAACGCCAATCAATGGCCCCAAATCAGCCAGCCGCAACTGCCGTGACTCAACGTCACCTTCCAGTTTTGGTCGCGGCTTACCGGTGGTGTAGACCAGAGAACCGTGGATATCGCTATCGCCAATGCGCCCGTTAAAGCCGCGATAATCAAAGACCGACGATTTTTCAGTGTCGATTTTCGCTACCAGCCGACCATCCGTTTCAAACGGCGGGGTATCGGGCAGCAGAACGCCCGTCAGTTCATAGAGATCACCCAGCGAATCGCCGGAAAATTTAAGCCGTAAATCGACGCCGCCCATTTTCATTGGGTCATTCACGACGCCATCAAAAGCAACACGGGTATTACCGGAGCGAAAATCAGCCTGCACCGGAAAAGGTGTTCCTTCGCCACGCAGCGCCAGCATACCGCCTATTTTTCCTGTACCCGTGAGCGGTTCGCCGTTATAGCGCCCCTGCGCTTTCAGGCCAAAAACGTAATCACCTACCTTCTCTTTATCTGATTTACCTTTCGATCCAGTAACTTCGCTGAACGGCAACGGCTTGCCTAACGGATCGACAAAAATTTCCAGATCTGCTTTGCTTACTTTGTCATCAATAGCGATCCGCCCTTGATCGAACAGAATATTATCCAGACGGAACGACCACGCCGACGGCTTTGCATTCGCGTCTTTGTTGTCATCGTTGGCGAGATTAAACGTCCAGTTATTGTTCTTTTCTGAGAGGCGAATCAGGCGCGCGTCGGGCTTTTCCAGCTTGATCCAGGGCAGCCAGACCGTTTTAGTCAGCAACGCCAGCGGAGCCAGCGTCGCTTCTACGCGCGGTAAATGTACCATCGTCACTTCGGGAATATCCGGCGGGTTGCCGAGAATGATGTCTTGTGCGTGTACATGAGGCCACGGCACCCAGCTACGCCAGCCGGTTTCCTGCTTTTGCCGTTCCCACACAACGCCCAGATCGCCACGGATGGCGAAGGGGCGATTCAGTTCCGCAGAGACTTTCTGGTTGATGGTCGGTTTGAGACGGTTCCAGTCAAACGTTGCAATCAAAATGATCGCCACGACGATCAACAACAAGAAAGCCCCTGAAATCGCAGCGGTTATTTTGCCTGCTTTGCTCATAGTTCGCTTCCTCACATTCTTCCTGTGCCAGTCCTAAAGATAGTCCAGCCAGGCAGAAAATGAGGCGGCTTACAGAGCCAACGCCACCGAGTCCAGCGTTTCGATTGGTGCCGGACGTGAAAGAAACCAGCCTTGTGCGGCGAATGCGGGAGAATTTTGCACATCGCCCCACTCTTCCTCAGTCTCGATACCTTCGACGATCACCCCACGGCAGTAGCGGTTCATCAAATGCAAAAGCTGGGAAAAGAGCGTGCGACCTTCGGGCGACTGGCGCAACATCACAAACAGTTCGCGAGCGATTTTGATGTAGTCGTAACGCACTTCACTTAGCGCAGAGAAATTTGCCATCCCGGTGCCAAAATCATCCAGCCACAGTGGGCCAAATTCGCACATCGAGGCAAACGTTGAATCTTTCGGTAGACGGATGTGTTCCACCAGTTCGAAACGCAGCCAGGGAAGACGGTCAATCTGGCGCAAAATTTCCGGCTGCTGACGTAGGGCAAGAAGCGTAGGTCCATCAATATTAACCGATGCCAGCAGGCCGTGCTCAACGAAGAATGCAGCTTTTTTCGCCAGTAAATCAATCTGTTCTTTCACCACATCCATACGATGCCTGACGGTGATTTCGGCAAAATAACGATCTGGCGGCAGCCGTTGCGAGGGATGATCAGGATGCGTGACAATGGTTAAAAGCTCCACGGCCATCAATCGTCCGGAAGTCTGGTAAATCGGCTGCCAGGTATAAACGCGCTCACACTGCAACCAAAAACGCCGTTCCTGCAAGCTCTCGATGCTTGTTTCAGGGTTGCTTATTCGCTGGATAACCTGCCTTATCATCGAAGATGTCCTGTGTTTAAAAGTGATGCTGCCCGGACTCGACAAATATTATCGGCGCGCCACGGCAGAACTTTACCGCCAGAGAGAAGTTAATTTGCCCACACAACGACGGAATCTTCCAGGAATACGTTCTGGCTCAAAAAAATAATGGAACAGCGTTTTAATATAGTTGACCAGCAAACCACCACAGCGCAAACTAACGCTAATTTTTTACAGATCAGGTTCACGACTATGTCCAAAAAGATTGCCGTGATTGGCGAATGCATGATTGAGCTTTCCGAGAAAGGCGCAGACGTTAAGCGCGGTTTCGGCGGCGATACCCTGAATACTTCCGTCTACATCGCTCGTCAGGTCGATCCTGCGGCATTAACCGTTCACTACGTAACGGCGCTGGGGACGGACAGTTTTAGTCAGCAGATGCTGGACGCCTGGCACGGCGAGAACGTCGATACGTCCCTGACCCAACGGATGGAAAACCGCCTGCCGGGTCTTTACTACATTGAAACCGATAGCACTGGCGAACGCACTTTCTACTACTGGCGTAACGAAGCCGCAGCTAAATTCTGGCTGGAGAGCGAGCAGTCAGCAGCAATTTGTGAAGAGCTGGCGAATTTCGATTACCTTTACCTTAGCGGGATTAGCCTGGCGATCTTAAGTCCGACCAGCCGCGAGAAGCTGCTTTCTCTGCTGCGCGAATGCCGTGCCAACGGCGGGAAGGTCATTTTCGACAATAACTACCGTCCGCGCCTGTGGGCGAGCAAAGAAGAGACGCAGCAGGTGTACCAGCAAATGCTGGAATGCACAGATATCGCCTTCCTGACGCTGGACGATGAAGACGCGCTGTGGGGTCAACAGCCGGTGGAAGACGTCATTGCGCGTACCCATAAAGCGGGCGTGAAAGAAGTGGTGGTAAAACGCGGGGCGGATTCTTGCCTGGTGTCCATTGCTGGCGAAGGGTTAGTTGATGTTCCTGCGGTGAAACTGCCGAAAGAAAAAGTGATCGACACCACCGCTGCGGGTGACTCTTTCAGCGCCGGTTATCTGGCGGTACGCCTGACCGGGGGAAGTGCAGAAGAAGCAGCGAAACGTGGACATTTGACTGCAAGTACGGTTATCCAGTATCGCGGCGCGATTATCCCGCGTGAGGCGATGCCAGCGTAATGGTTTTTGGCGGAGAACGGGTAGATATTCGTTCTCCGTTAATCTTCTTGCAGGAATGAACCGAGCGGTGCTGATGATTTGAAATAAACTGCTGACGCATATCATTCAAACTGCGCGTAAATTTAAGCGGGTTCTCACCTTTAATTTCGACCGTGACGAAAACATTCCCATTAGTGTTAAAGAAGTCAAAACAATAATCATGTTGATGACGATGATTAGTTTTAAATTGACGAAATGATAAATAGCAGCGGTCATCATAGGTAATTAAAAAATCATTTTCGCCGTACTCGTTTATCATCCTGTTTTTTAGGTTACCGTCGAAGAGAACTGTATACTTCGCTCTGTCAGCAAATAATTCGGCATCCGTTTCTCGGTTGATCGTATTGACACTGATACCGAATTCTATTTTTACCTTGTCTTTATCGATATTATTTCTTGTACTGACATAAATATTATTCGCATCCCAAAGTAAAAGAAAATTTTGTTGCAGGAATAGAGAGCTGTTCAACAGAGAATCATGATCGGCAAGAACAGTGTGACTTTGTAGCGCATTTATATTCCTTTAGCACGTTACGTTCACAAAGTGTGGTTACTTCCTTTTACATAAACCACAGCAGTCAGTAATTATCTGCACGCTACCGCCGTGCCTGGAAAAATATCTGCGGGTATATTCATTACCGTTAATCCCGGCAGCGCAGAAGAAACGCTGCCGGATTATTTATTACTGCGCGGGTGGAATATCCGTCACTTCAGGATGCACATCATCCGTGGCGACAGACGTCGCCGCAGCCGTAGTCGATGGCGCCATGATTTGATCCCAGGCAGCCTGCAACGATTTCATGTTAAATTCCGGCTCGCCTTTCGGCTGCAGCAGAATTAACGCCATGTCGTTCGACAACTGCTGACGCAGATCCTGATTTAACATCTCTACCGTCAGGCTGTTAAGGAAATCCTGACGCAGTTTCTGATATTGCTCCGGTGCGATATCGACAACCTGATTTTGCAGTGAACGCATCCGCTGGCCCATCAGAATATCGGTATCAGCTCGTGCATAGGCGGCAAACAGTTTCTGCAGCTCCAGTTTCTTTTGCGCGACCAGGGCGTTGAACTCTTCTTCCGGCAGACCTTTATCGCGGACTTTCGCCAGTTCACGCGCCACCAGATTAAGGTTGCTGTTCAGCTTGTCGTTTGGTGATTCGATGTTAATGGCACACTGCGCACGCAGATACAGCACACGGCAGTCAAATCCAAGACCGATGTCTTTGCTGTTACTGGCGCTTAACGCTTGCTGAACATGCCAGAACAGCGCCTCACGAGCCAGGTCCGCGCGCCAGTAGCGCAGCAGTGCGGCTGACTCACGAATCGGCTGCCACGGCGTGTCCCACATGATAGATAACCGATCCTGGCGCACCGCGTCGGTCATAATGCTCACCGCTTCCGCACGCAGCGGAGAAAGCGTCGGCACCGGAGCCGGTGTTTCACGTTTGCCTTTCAGTTCGCCAAACGTTTTGTTGATTTGGTCGACAACCGAGCGCGCATCAACGTTCCCCACCACCAGCAGCGTCATTGCATCTGGGGTGTACCATTTCTGGTAGAAATCTTTAATCTTTTCCGCTTCAACGGGCTTTTTCAGCGGATCGGCAGGATCGTGACCTAACAAAGTTGATCCTTTCAGACGATAGCGCCACCAGCCTTCTTTAGTGTCGGCAGGCCAGGTTGCCACCATATCCTGGCTTTGCAGCGCATGGTTAACCGTTTCTGGTGTGATGGTCAGCTTGCCGGTCGCATTCGCCAGATAAGAGAGCGCCTCTTTCAGCAGATCGTTACGATTATTTGGCAAACTCAGATTAAACAGCGTGGTGTCGTAAGAGACGATCACCGGCGGCATCGGGCGCTTAGGGTCGATCCCCTGCTGCCACAATGAACGTGCCTGTGCCGCTTCCAGACCACCGCTTTGCGTCAGCGCAATACGAGGAATGGCATGACTGTAACCGCTCTGTTGTGTACTTTCGGCGAGCGAACCGGTATTAACCAGCAGGCGAATTTCAACACGATCGCTGGGACGCTGGGGCGTGGTCAGCACTTGCCACTGTAAACCGTTGGCGAGCGTCCCCTGTTGCCATGCTGGATCAGGCTGGAGCGCATCTGCCTGCACATAGCCAGCAGTGGCCATCACCAGCAAACCGCCCGCTAAAAGTCGAATTTTTGTGCCCTGCATGTGAACCCCTGATCAACTATCCTGGTAATAAAAGACTGCCCGCTATCGGTCAGCCTAAATGACGTTAAAAACACTTCGTGTTAGACCGCAAGAACATAAAAATGTCACGGAGGAAGTGAAATAAACCCGAACTCACCCAGGTGGTAAGTTCGGGCACAGGGGGCAATTATGCTCAAACACCCGCACTCGGGGAAGGGAGTGCGGGCATAAGTGGTGAGATTAAGAGGATAATTCGTGCGTTTTGCCATCCGGCGCACGATTATTCAGCACATCATCCAGTTTTTTGTGGTCCAGCTCTTTAACCCACTTAGCAACCACGATGGTCGCAACGCCGTTACCGACCAGGTTAGTCAGCGCACGGGCTTCTGACATGAAGCGGTCAATACCGAGGATCAGCGCCAGACCCGCCACCGGCAAATGGCCCACCGCAGAGAGTGTCGCCGCCAGCACGATAAAGCCGCTGCCCGTTACCCCAGCCGCCCCTTTGGAAGAGAGCAGCAACACAATCAACAGCGTGATTTGGTGGACGATATCCATCTGACTGTTAGTGGCCTGGGCAATAAATACCGCCGCCATCGTCAGGTATATCGATGTCCCATCAAGGTTAAACGAGTAGCCTGTCGGGATAACCAGCCCCACCACCGATTTGCGGCAGCCGAGTTTCTCCATCTTGTCGAGCATACGCGGCAGCGCCGACTCGGAAGAGGATGTTCCCAGCACAATCAGCAGTTCTTCACGGATGTAGCGGATAAATTTGAAAATACTGAAACCGGTCGCTTTAGCGATTGAACCCAGTACCAACACCACAAACAGGATACAGGTGATGTAGAAGCAGATAATGAGCTGCCCAAGCTGTACCAGGGTGCCGACGCCGTATTTACCGATGGTAAACGCCATCGCCCCGAACGCACCGATGGGTGCCAGACGCATGATCATATTGATGATGCCGAAGATGACCTGCGAGAAACTTTCGATAACGTTAAAAATCAGTTGGCCTTTGCTGCCCAGACGGTGGAGCGCAAAACCAAACAGTACGGCAAACAGCAGCACCTGCAGGATGTTACCGCTGGCAAATGCGCCAATGACGCTCGCCGGGATGACATCCATAATAAAGGCGACAATGCCCTGGTCTTTTGCCTGATCGGCGTAAACCGCTACCGCTTTCGCATCAAGCGTTGCCGGATCGACGTTCATTCCGGCACCAGGCTGCACGACGTTAACGATGATAAGACCAATAATCAGCGCGATGGTACTGACAATTTCAAAGTAAAGCAGTGCGACTGCGCCGGTACGGCCGACCGCCTTCATGCTTTCCATGCCCGCAATGCCCGTTACGACGGTACAAAAGATGACAGGAGCGATGATCATCTTAATGAGCTTAACGAACCCGTCGCCAAGCGGTTTCATTTGCTCGCCTATCTCAGGGTAGAAATGGCCAAGGAGAATACCAATGGCTATCGCTGTCAGAACCTGAAAATAAAGGCTTTTAAACAGAGAGGTTTTCATAGGGTGTCCTTTAGTAAAACCACAGGTCTTGTAAGGTTATGGAGTACCTGCGGCCTTAAAATAACACCCAGACAACATCACAGAAATGTACCTGGATCATAATTGAAACAAAAATGTTAAAAAGTTTGAACTGGCTCGCACAAACCAGCACTTTTTAAAGTTTTGTAATCAGTTTGGGGTAGCTACTTTTCTTCCAGGTAACTCTCTTCGAAGATTTCAATGGGGAGTGGACGGGCAAAAAGGAAGCCCTGGGCAATACCAACACCTGCTTTTGCCAGCCAGTCGCGTTGCGCTTCCGTTTCTACGCCTTCAGCAATCATTTGCAGATTCAGGCTTTGTGCCAGCATGATAATTGCAGCAATCATGCTGCTATCTTCCGGCAAGCCCTCAACAAACATTTTGTCGATTTTCAGCACGTCTATTGGCAACGATTTCATATGCTGCAACTGACGCAGCCCTGCGTAACCCATGCCGAAATCATCCAGCGCCACCTGTACGCCGGCGTTGCGCAGCGGACGAAGGATCGCCACCGCCGCGTGAGGGTCATCAATGCGTCGGCTTTCCGTGACCTCCAGGATCAACGTTCCAGGCTGAATACGATAACGAGTTAATAACCCCAGCATATCCGGCACCATATTTGGGTGCATCAACTGTAGCGCCGAGAGATTCACCGATAATGGCAACATAATGCCGCGCTCTTGCCAGGCAGCAAGCAGTCGACAGGATTCCTCCAGCACCCAATGACCGACGGTAACCATCAGCCCACAGGACTCAATACGATCGATTAAGCCATCCGGCAGTTCCCAGGTGCCATCCGCTTGCTGGATGCGCAGCAACGCTTCCGCGCTGACGAGTTTGCCGCTGGTCATCTCCACCTGTGGCTGTAGCCAAATAGCAAA
>NZ_AEJZ01000229.1:0-4655 GCF_000208525.1 Escherichia sp. TW14182 | reverse complement strand
ACTAAATCAGTAAGTTGGCAGCATCACCCGGGAAGTGTGGCATTAGCCTGCGTCATATCCACGGACAGAGCGCCCAGTGCCCCCATGTTTTTCCCGATACCGAAATTAAAAGCACGATAACGATCCGCCAGTTGCGTTCCACCATATATTGTCCAGCCAGCCGGAAGGCCGTGGAGTAATGTACTCTGGAAAAAGTGGGGCTTTTCCTGTTGCGCATTTCCACTACGGTATTCTCCTGCCGTAATGGAATAACGTGTATGCCCTTCACGTTGCAAAAGCGGGACTGACGAATAGGGTACGGTAAAGATCTGCGTGCTACCGTCAGCCTCTTTAATCGTTACCTGCAAGTCACCACTATTACCTGCGGCATAGATATCGTTGATGGTAAAAGGCCCCGGTGGCACCGTACTATTATAAATGTCATACCCATTTTGTTTAATAGTGACCTGTGCAGTACCACGCGCAATACCGTGGATCACCGGGGCAAATCCTCTTTGGCTATCGGGTAACATATTGTCATCTGAGGCCAATTGTGCGCCGCGAAAGTTAATACCATCGAAAATATCGCCCTGGGTATAACCATCACCCAGCGTCAGCCGGGAACGTAACGGAATGATGTCTCGCTCAAGCCAGGTATTGATATGCTGCCATTTATTTTTGCTACCTGATGAACTGTCGCTACTGTTATAACTCCAGGTGGTATTGTCGCGTAAACGCCATGCACCAATATTTACCCCACTCTGTAGGTTTAAATATGCATAATGGCTGTTACCCCCAATCCGATTCTGCACACTATTTCCGCTGAAATTATAATTGAGCAATCCGGCATTAATACCGGGATCCCATAACTCAGGAGGAATATAACCACGCGCGCGATTACTCATAAATGCCTGAGGGATCGTCAGGTTGAGTCGCTGCTGACCAACATCTAAATGCGCAGTAGCGTCATGGATCATTGTGGTTAATGGCACGCAGGCATCATCCGCCAGCAGGTTCATACCGGAGACAGAAGCTGTATTCAGCCCCATACTGGCGAGTTGAGCGCGAGTCAGGCAAGGGACAATCCCTTGTTCACTGTCACCCGTATTAAACGTGACGTCACGCGTCGCCATATAACCATTATTCAAATAGATATCGACGCGATACGTCCCCGGCGGTAATTCTTGCCCATTTTCAAAACGCGATAAATCAGCCACAGCCTGGGGATCATCCGCTAAAAAACGCGGATTAAAATAGAGTTCGGCAGATGACAAAGGTGCCTGTGCGACAAAAGCACAGGCAACAGAGAGTCGGACAAAAAAACCAGCCAGACGAGGCTTACGAATATGTAAGCATTGTGTGTTCCGCTGGTAAAGTCTTAAATTCAGATATGACATTATTCCTCCGGTTAAAATTACCCGGCAGTCAATTCTTTTTATTCAGGCGAAAAATTCCCCCTGCGTTACTCCATTACGCCCGTCATTTTTGGGGTAAGTGCGCCATAATCATTTATTGTTCGGTAAGTAATATTGCTTCCTGCATCAGGAGGCAATTTAACCGTGCTTTCGCCCATTGGAGGCACCAATGCATTTTCAAGAATCCGTGTTCCGGCATTTAACTCTGTTACCGTCAGGTAATAGGGTGTCGGGTTAATCAACGTCAGAGAATTTGCGCCGCGACGGAATCTTAATTTTTCTGCGGCCTGATCGGGTGGCAATGCTAATTTAACCGGGCGATAGTACAGTTTAATGCGGCTGATAATCGCGAGCTGTAGCGTATTCTCGGTCAATTTTGATTTATCCATTGACGGAATCGCTTTGACATTCATCCAGAACAAACTTTCCCGATCCTGCGGCAATTGGTTATTTGTGGCATCAAGAATACGCAAGGTATTCTCTTTTTTTCCCTTCATCGCAAACAGAGGTGGCGTCACGATAAAACGACCATCCTTTACACCATCGGCATTTTCTACCCATGATTGAATTAAATAGGTGCTATTCTCATCATTATTTGTCACGGCAAGTTGCACTTGTTTTTGCCCTGCAGGATAAATTACGCGTGTCGCACCTAAGGCCACTCCCGCTTCAGCGCGTCCGGCAACCATCATTGCCATGATCAACAGGATACCTGCCAGTAAGCAGAATGTTATTTCCTGCGATTTCCTTACATTGACGTTTTTATTACTCACTGTCCTGTTCCTGTTATCACATTGTCTGCTGAACAATTACTGATAGGTTAAAGAGAACCAGGCCTGGGCATTGGCGATGCCGCCAGTAACCCGACGCCCGGTAGCACGATATTTGGCGATGAAATGTAGCGAAGTAGAGCCAGAGTAAAGCCGTTTCCAGTTCACAGGAGGACGATTAATCGGTACGAGGTTTCCTTCATCATCAAACAACGCTACACCAATATTGGTTGCTATCCCTGGCCCCTCTCCCACAGAAAGCACATCCGGATTTTTACCATCCGCGACACCGTGAAAAGCCACGCCCACACGTTCACTCACCACCGTGCTACATTCCCGTAAATGAATAACAAAAGGCACCGGTGCGCTATCTTCCCCTACCGCATGAAACCGGTTACTGCTGATTTGCCCCATATTGACCGTCATTTGTTTATCACCGGCCTCAATCCGGCAAGTTTCCGCAATAATGACGCCCTGAAATTGCATATTTCCGCCGGGCAACGTGGTGTTCCATTTATTTCCGGCCAGAGCAAACATCGGCAGCAACAACGCTACTAGAAATAATCTCGTCCTTTTCATCATTATTCTTATCGCACAAGGAGTGGGCATCCTTGCCCATAATGACGTCCCTAAACCTGAGTAGGTTATTGATACTGAACCTTGAAGGTCGCATCCGCATTAGCAGCACCAGGGGTTGCAGCACCGGTTGCAAAATAACGTGCCTGGAACGGAATGATGTTGGTTCCGTTGTTCAGGGTTGTTTGTGCGCTAAATGTCGCACCGTCCAGCGCCAGCGCAGTACCCGTTCTGTCCAGGATCTGCACACCAACATTTGTTGCGCTGCCCGCAGCTGAACTCTGCAGAGCCAGTACGTTGGTATGATTTCCATCAATTGCTGTGCCAAGGAAGGCAATGGCTGCTTTGTCTGCAACAGTGGTATCGCAATCATTCAGCTGAATGTTAAAACCGACAGCAGAACTGGTTGCACCTTCTTGTGCCAACGAAGCGGTACGCACTTGACCTAACTGAACAGTTTGATCAACAGAGCCTGCATCAACCGCACAAGCGGCGTTAACAACTTCCCCTTTAAAGTGAACTGTCCCACCATTTACCGTCGTAGCAGCGGCCAAAGCCGCTGTGGAACTGAGGGACAGAGCCGACAGAACAACGATTGCCAGAGTTTTAATTTTCATGCTGCTTTCCTTTTTAAATCTACGTATAAATCAATATGGGCAGTCGTTCTGTACACTTTGTTTTGGAAACGAGTTTGACTGCCAACACTGCACAGTTTCCCCCCAAAAAATGAAACATTTGGGGCCATTTTGACTCATAGAGGAAAGCATCGCGCACGAACTTTTTCAGTTTATTTGTTGGCTTTATGTTCTGTGATTATATTTATTTATAGATTTTTATATTGCATGAGGTGGTTTTTGGAGAGAAGAATGAGGAAGTTGCTTCGAGAAAGAGAGACGTTATCTTTACGTAAAGCGGAGGTGATGTGAAATTAATTTACAATAGAAATAGTCTACATATCAAACAGTTAGTTGATTTTTGTCGTTTTTTGATGTTTTTATGCTTGAGAAAAAATACGAAACTTTTTTATGATATGGACAGTTTGGCCCCAATTGTCTTGTATATCTTTATTTTTTCATTTTCTTATCAATAAGTTATATCAAACCTCTTCTCTTTTTAATTTTTCGTTTATGAGATTATTTCTTTCCCATAATCCGGCAAAACGTGCTGCATTACTGGCGGTATAACGCACAGTATGGCGAATATTTCGATGCCCCAGATAATCCTGAATTAAACGGGTATCAGCACCACGCTCCGCCAGTTCATAACCGCAAGCATGTCTTAACATATGAGGGTGAGTCTGCGTCACGGTTCCAGCTTCAATACCGGCATCACGAATGATGCGATAGGCCTGCTGACGAGAAAGTCGACTTCCACGACGGGAAATAAATATGGCGTCGGTCTGCTCAGCGCCTTTCCAGTTAGCACGTTCCTGGGTCCAGCGTTCTACAGCTTCACGCTCATCAAAACGTAATGGGTGAACTGTAGAAAATCCGTTCTTCAGCCGTCGAATATTTATTCGACCTTCATTAAGGTCAAGATCTTGATAATGCAAATCAAGCAGCTCACTAATACGCATCCCATGCCGATATGCCAACAGAATAAGACAATAATCTCTGGCGCCCGTTGCCCCATAGCAAACCGCTTGCATCATTGCCTGAACTTCTTTACCGGTAAGATAACGACGTTTACTCACAATAGTAGTACTCCTGACTGAGATATATTTGAATGAATACCTATAGGAAACCTCAAACGGTCAAAATTAGCCCAATAGATAAAAAGATAATCACACATAAAGTTATGTGGTTATCAGTCAATTACATTAAACATCATACAAAAATAAAATATCACTGATGTGACAACATCTATTTTCATTGATTTAATTCAATATAACAATAGATAGCACCTGATTAACTCC
>NZ_AEJZ01000230.1:0-10549 GCF_000208525.1 Escherichia sp. TW14182 | reverse complement strand
ACGCTACGTACTTCTCGGGGCGCTTACTTTTTGTGCGAGCAAAAACAGGTTGCGCAATAGTGTAGCGATACACCTCCAGTATACTTTCATAAAAGAATAATCTATCGTTAAAACTGGTTTAATTTAAAGGTTTTATGTATTGACATCTTTCATTATTTCACTTATCAAATTAATAACAGCAATAAAATAAATTTTATCTACTGGATATTAATATGATTTACAAAAATATTGCCGTAGCGGTTGCCGGACAGGACGATGATACTATTTTAATCAACAAAGCCCGTGCACTGGCCGAGCAGAATGATGCATACCTGACAATCATTCACATTGACGACATTAATGAGAAAATGGGACACGGCATTTACATGCCCTCGTGTGAAGATGTCATTTATGGAATAAGAACACATAACAGAGAACACATACAAAAACTTGCCAGCGACATCTGCAACAAGAAACTTAAAATTCGCATTGTTCCGGGTGAAATGCCTTTATCACTGGTTAAGGTTGTTAATGAAGAACAATGCGACCTTCTGATATGTGGACACCATCAGTCTTTTATACATAAACTGCTGCCCTCCTGCCGCGAACTGATAAACTCTCTGTCAGTTAATATTCTTGTTATTCCGCTTCCCTGATAAAATATAAATCAGTTATCCGTCGATAACGAGTTTTAATATAATGCCCGGTCTCAGGAGACAATTTGATACAACGCTCCGGTTCCGGGCTGCAGGTATCGTGTTGTACGGACATCTTTTCTTACCTCCATAAACAAAGCTTCCGGATAAATGTGTAACCTGACATTGTCGTCAGGCCGGAATGAACGTTGAGCAGTTATAAAGTATGACTGTTATTAGCCTCTGAACGCTGTGAATTTATCAATAAATATGCCTGATGAAGCGTTGTTTTTATTGCTTCCGTCACAGAAGGAGAACGACAGAGTGACAACGGACTGGGGTGAGGCATGGTCAGTAATGTTAGATGAGGGTATTCTCTCTCAAAAAACGAACGGGTTTGCGAGGCTGCCGAGCCAGCCAGAACGACAACCGTTAAATTCTTCAGTAAAGGCATCAGTGATTTTAGTATTTCCACACCCTTTATGATGTTATTGCGGGTCGGTGAGAGTTTTTTACCGGAGAGAGTAAGCCACGGCATCGTATTCCACAGAATAATATCTTTTCTTTTGATTCTGGTCTGTTTAAGAAAACGATGAAGATTCTGTTGAGACGGGCAGGGATTATCAAGTGACACGAACCTGGGCATCAGATCACTTCTTGCGGGTGATTGCAGTAATATTAACATTCTGGCCTTAACACCGCCATCAGCAGGGTCAATCCATGGCATGTCCACGCCTTTATCATGGTAACACTGCACCTGTCTGGTGAGAGAAGCAATATGGCAGGAATATAATGCGTTACATTTTTGCTTCAGAATGTCCGGATTTTTTAGTGTGCAGTTGTCGTCTTTTTTCACTCAGTCAGCCCTGTTGTCAGCTTCATGTTATGCTCATTTTGAGCCATATACGATTTCCATTCCGCACTGAAGTTATAATAAGACAGTTATATTTTTTCACCGACATGTTTACTACTGCTGATTCTTTTCGGTTTACGCAGTACATTCTGTCACCGGTTATGTTTTCCGTGATTTATGTTTATCCATCGTTCATTGCTGTTTCGTCCTCCCCTTTCATCGCCCCACACACAGAAACGGCATTTATCGTTCCGGTGTACATCGAGTAACGGCACCATCTTATGTGGGTACTTAAAGTACCACTTATTCATTATGGCGATAACAACAATCAGTTTTTTCCGTTGTTACTTTTAACGCTTCAGCGTTAGCGTAAAAAAAAGAAACGTTATTTTCTCAATATATCCTTCACTGACAGGCAATGGAGTATGTGATGGCGGTTAAAATCACGCCTGAAGAGTTCAGTCTGTTAATCCGGCGACTGAGCGCAAAATGGCGAGTTCTGGCGCCTTCTGCCGAGTTTCGCGGCGGGCGTTTTGCTGATACGGATAACATTATTTATCAGCAAATCCGGGGATGGGATGACCTGGTCTGGCAGGAGAAATCCCACATGTCACCCAGTACGGTTATTTCGCCGATAACAGAAACGCTCTTTTATTTTAATAAAGACACTATCCAGATTGCGGAAACGGATACCACGCCAGTACTGATATTTGCCCGCGCCTGTGACATCAATGCCATATCGCGACTGGATTATATGTACTTATCTAATGGGAATAATTCTGATTACAGTTATCAGCGGCTGCGCGACCATATTCGTTTTGTTCTGATTGAGTGCCCGCAAAGTTTTGAAAACTGTTTCTGTGTCTCCATGGAGAGTAATAAAACCGATAATTACAGTGCAGCAATGCGATTCAGTAATGACGGCGCCAGCGTTTTTATTAAGGATGCTTTTTTTGAAGACGCCTTACAGGGAATGGGACAGAGCACAGAATATGAGCCTGTCTTCGTCAGCGAAAATCCGGAACAGGTTACCCTCCCTGAAAAAATCTGTCAGTCCCCCCAAAGCGTTCGCGACATTATTATCAATCATCCGCTCTGGGATGAGTACAACAGCCGCTGTATTGGATGCGGACGCTGCACAACCGGGTGTCCGACCTGTACCTGCTACAGCGTTTTTGATGTGGCTTATGACGAAAATCCTCAGCGCGGTGAACGCCGTCGCCAGTGGGCCAGCTGTATGGTACCGGGTTTCAGCGATATGGCCGGCGGACACCGTTTTCGCCAGTCTGCGGGAGAACGTTTACGTTACCGTGCACTTCATAAAGTCAATGATTACAAAGCCCGCAATGGTACTGAACATATGTGCGTGGGCTGCGGACGCTGCGATGACCGCTGCCCTCAGTACATTAAATTCTCACGTATTATTAATAAAATGACTGCCGCGGTCCGGCAGGCACTCTCCGGGGAGGCATAACCAGTGTCAACGTGTTCCTGTCATGATAAAGAAAAGCACAGCCTTTTGCCTGCTGCATACCGCATTATTTCCATCACCCGTCATACACCACAGGAGTGGAATTTTCGTGTGGAAGTCGATTTTCCGGCCCGCTGGGGACAGTTTGTCGAAGTCTCCCTGCCATGCGTCGGGGAGGCGCCCATTTCTGTTTCTGACTGCGGAGAGGGCTGGATAGACCTGCTTATCCGCAATGTCGGCAAAGTGACCGGCGCGCTTTTTACCCTCCGTGAGGGCGACAGGGTATGGCTGCGTGGCTGCTATGGTAACGGCTATCCTGTCGATGCCTTCCGCCACAAATCTCTGGTGGTCATTGCCGGCGGTACTGGCGTTGCGCCAGTCAAAGGGTTAATGCGCTATTTCGTCGAAAACCCGCAGGAAATCAACCAGCTTGACATGATTTTCGGTTATAAAAACCGGGACTGTGTGCTGTACAAACAGGAAATGGCGAACTGGCGCCGGCACCACAATCTCATTCTGACCCTGGATGAAGGCGAAGCAGATGAACGTTACCGTACCGGGCGGGTCACTGACCATCTGGCAGCACTGACATTTGAAGATATCAGCACCATGCAGGCGATTGTTGTTGGTCCTCCGGTGATGATTAAATTCACCGTACAGATGTTGCTGGAAAAAGGGCTGCAGCCGGAACAAATCTGGGTGGATTATGAACGCCGGATGGCCTGTGCGGTGGGGAAATGCGGTCACTGCCGCATGGGGGATGTCTATGTCTGCGTCGATGGTCCGGTTTTCAACTATGCCGTAGCCCGTCAGTTTGCAGACTGAGGAAAAAATGATGAGTGTGGATATTGATATCATTAAGGCCCGGGCAAACAACGAATATCGTCTTTCGAAAGTCCGTGGTGAGGCCATGATAAGCGTACGTATACCCGGCGGCATTCTGCCCGCTCACCTGCTGACTGTGGCACGCGAGATTGCGGAAACCTGGGGTAACGGTCAGATCCATCTGACCACCCGCCAGAAACTGGCCATGCCGGGTATTCGTTACGAAGATATCGACAAAGTGAATGCCGCACTGGAACCTTTCATTCGCGAAATTGAAATGGAGCTGTGTGATGTTCAGGTTGATGATCCGAAAGCCGGATACCTGGCGATTGGCGGACGCAACATTGTCGCCTGCCAGGGTAACCGGATTTGCCAGAAAGCCAATACCGACACCACAGGTTTATCCCGGCGGCTGGAAAAGCTGATTTATCCCAGCGCCTATCACCTGAAAACCGTCATTGCCGGGTGTCCGAATGACTGTGCCAAAGCCTCCATGTCAGACTTTGGCATTATTGGTGTGGCCAGAATGCGTTTTACGGCAGAACGTTGCATCGGATGTGGCGCCTGTGTGAAAGCCTGTGCGCACCACGCCGTGGGGTGCCTGTCATTAAAGAATGGAAAAGCCACAAAGGAAGAGTCGCTCTGTATCGGATGCGGAGAATGTGTTCTGGCGTGTCCCACCCTCGCCTGGCAGCGTCAGCCACAGGAGTTCTGGCAGGTTCGCCTGGGAGGAAGAACCGGTAAAAAAACGCCACGGGCAGGGAAAGTTTTCCTGAACCTGGTTACAGAGGATGTCATCAGGCAGGTCATATCAAACCTGTTCGAATTTGAAAAAGAAATGCTGGGAGGTAAACCGGTTTACCTCCATATGGGGCACCTTATCGATAAAGGCGGTTATCTGCGCTTCAAAGAGCGTGTACTACGCGACGTACAGCTAAACCCTGAAGCCATGGTCGCCGAACGTATTTACTGGGTAGAAGATGAATCCGTTGCCCGTATTCACCTTCTGCCCACCAGGCATTAATTCCTTCCGGGCTACAACATTCTGAATGCTGTAGCCCGTTTGTATGATTATCCGGGAAAACAGAAAGAGCGGAACACAAAGTCTTACTGTCCGGGCAGCACTTCGTTAACCGGTGCACTTTGTCTGATGGGATGGTTTTGCAAAATTACGTCCGGGAGGGATTTTCTTTGTCGTTCACATGGCCTTTTCTGGCGCTGAATGCTTCATAAATTAAGCGTAATCCAAAACAGATAATGGCTAACGGCACACCCCATTTTACGTCAGCAGATATGAAACCGAAACTCTCCAGAAGAGACAGTATTCCGGCCATCACGATAAAAACACCTGAAAACATAAATTCATCCTTTTCCGAAAACGGGTGAATAAACATTCCGGTTATTCCCGGCGTAGCGTGCTGTAAAAAAAGTAAGCAGGTGCAGTCACGGTCCTGATGTTTAAACTCCCACATTGCGTTTTCCTGTTTAACAGGAAAAACACCTTACAGCCGTGTTGATAAAAAATGGCGCGCAAACTGCCCCCGAAGTTGGTTTACAGAATAAGAAACGATAAAAGAGAGAGCTAAACTGTTTCCTGCGAATATTTACGCACGCGCCCCGGAATGTATGCACTGTATTGTAGAACACCAGAAGAAGCATTCTGATTAAGAATGTCAATCTCATTTTAAGGATACAGAATAGCGATTTACCTTCAATAGTAATATTTGTCAATCAAGGTAAAGATAAGGCAGCTTTTCTGTTTTTTAGATAAAAGAGAAACCTGCTGTACGGATGTACATCATTTTTTGTAAAATTAATAACAACAGTTTTTCTGTGGCTGTTTATAACCAGCAACAAAAATAGACATGGTCACACTAACGTGAGTAGGCAGGTTAACAATCGACGGTAGCTTGTATGTAATGAAACCCGATGGCTGCTATCCCCCAGAATTAGCAAAATGCGCTTATATCTCCCCTGCATGGCAGAAAGATTGATTTTCAGCAAAAATTATCTGTTTCATCTTTCATGCCAGCATTAATATTGAACTGTTGCAGGAAAAATAACGCTACATGTACAAAAAAAGCAGGTGTGATGGTTCGCTTCAGTAAGGTATTATCAACAATAATAGTCCTTATTCTGAATCGCTCTTTCAGACGTCCATGGTGACCAGAGAATGTTTTTCGAGCCACAGATGAAATCTGTGGTCAGATAAGCAAGTTCACCGGGTGTACAATCCGGAGCACAAGCACAGCGATATCTGGTAAGTTATCCCGGACAAATGCTGGTGCATAATTGATTTACAAATACAGGAAGCCAGAAAGGCAGTCTGTCATGAAGGTCGTAAGCATCATCCTGAGCTCGGGGGTAAACATTTGCGTGGCCGGGAACACATTCAGGCATGTGTATCTGGAGCCAGAATAAAGAAAACGCTGTTACTCGCTTCTCACATTCACGGTAATATGCAGCTATCGTTTTCAGGTGTTACGCCAGGCCGGGAATTCATTCCGGACACAAGTTTATTAAACGCGATTGTCCAGACTACAGGAGCAATATTTGTTATGACAGTATTATCCGGCAGTATCTCCCACAATTCAGTCTCCGACGATGAATTCCTGTGGCTGGAAGAGCTGCAGGGTGATAAATCTCTACAATGGGTCCAGAAGGAAAATCAGCGCACCATAGCGCACTTTGCCCGGAACCAGAATTTTTTACGTATTGAGCGAGAGGTTCTGAATATCCTTAATAAAGACTCACAAATCCCCTGGGTAAGTAAATATGGCGATTACTATTATAATTTCTGGCAGGATCAGTCTAACCCACAAGGTGTGTTGCGACGAACCACTCCGGATGAATACCGAAAGGAGCATCCGCTCTGGGAAACAGTACTGGATATTGATGCGTTGTGTAAAACGGAAGGCAGGGAGTGGATTTTTCAGGGCTTGTACCCTCTGGCTCCGGAATACCGCCATTGCCTGTTATACCTGTCACCGGATGGCGGTGATGCCACTGAAATTCGTGAATTCGATCTGGTGACCAGATGTTTCATTAAAGACGGGTTCAACATACCAGTGGCAAAAAGTCAGGTGTCCTGGGTTGATCAGAACACGCTGTTTATAGCCACTGAACGTCGCAGAAACGTTGTATGAAGCGCAGCACGAAGACATGGAAGTCTTTGCTTACCACGACCACACACCAGGCTTTGAGCGTAGTTTTGTCGGCAGGATGACAGACTTCTGGTGCCGGGATTATTTCTTGCTGGCACAGGGTGACCAGCTTATCAAAATCGATATCCCGGCTGATGCTGAACTGGATACACATCGGGAATGGATGTTAATCAGGCTGACCAGTGACTGGGAGGTCGGCGGTAAACATTATCCTTCCGGTGCACTGCTGGCGACTGATTTTGACGACTTTCTGACAGGTAAGCGTGAATTACAGTTGTTGTTTGCTCCCTCTGCCGGGAGCGTGTTAAGCGATTACGGTAAAACGCGTGACTATTTGATCCTCAGTATCATAAGTAACGCGACCAGTCGACTGGAAGTACTGATGCCACAGAAGAACGGCTGGCTGCGTCGCCCACTGGCCAGCCCCGTGACTATGAGTATTATTTCTGCTGAGGCTATTGATGAAGAAAGCAACGACTGTTTTCTGACCGTCAGCGGATTTCTGCAACCTGCCACTCTGTATACCGGTAACCTCGACGAGGGTGAAATCACATTATTGAAACAGCAACCACAGGACTTTGACGTTACAGGTTACCAGGTCAGCCAGCATTTTGTTCGCTCCCGGGATGGAACCCGTGTGTCGTATTTTCAGATTGCCGCTAACAATCTCAGGCTGGACGGCAGCACGCCAACACTGCTGTATGGTTACGGCGGTTTTTCCGAGTCACTGCTACCGGACTATCTGGGGGACGAGGCACCGGCCTGGCTGGAGCGCGGAGGTGTGTATATCGTGGCCAATATCCGTGGGGGCGGTGAGTATGGTCCAGCCTGGCACAAAGCGGCGCTGAAACAAAACCGACACCGCTCTTTCGAAGATTTTGCTGCCGTAGCAGAAGATCTGATTGCACGAAAGGTAACCTCTCCGCATCATCTGGGCATTCGTGGTGAAAGTAACGGAGGATTACTGACAGGCAATATGCTGACGTTGTATCCGCAGTTGTTCGGATGCATTGTCTGTGGCGTGCCTTTACTGGATATGAAACGCTACACGCATCTTTCGGCTGGTGCGTCGTGGATTGCGGAGTTTGGTGACCCGGACAAGCCCGAAGAGTGGAAGTTCATCAGAACATTTTCTCCGTACCATAATATTAAAGCGGAAGTAAACTATCCACCGGTGTTGTTTTATACAGCCACCAGTGACGATCGCGTCAATCCAGCCCATGCGCGTAAAATGGCTGCACGCATGCAGGCGATGGGTCATCAGCAGGTCTACTTTTATGAGAATACGAAAGGGGGACACAATGCTGCCGCAGATAAACAACAATCAGCATTTATCAGTGCGCTGGTGAGCGAGTTTATGTGGTCTCATTTGAGATGATGATAAAAAAGAAATATTGTCATGCGAGGTTATTTCTGCATCGTAATGGTACAGGAGACAGATAATCCGGAAAGGTGTTATATCACTGTCAACATGGTTGTCAGTGATTCCGGTAACAGATGTCTGAACCGACTTCTGGTCGTGACAGAAATAACTCCCCCGGATAAGAGAGTTCACTCCGGTAAATATCTTATCCGGGAATATTCATGCCAGGGGGAGTAAACGCCTGCTGAACAGTGCCATCCAGCGAGTCGGAAACTAATAACAACGTGATTATCGGTACAGACAATAACATGACAGAAATAAAAAAAAGATTATCTGTGAGTGTTTCAGAACGCTCACAGATACACATAACACATTCCACTGACGCAACCGAATAAATTCCCCCACATATTGTCATTACTAATATATTACTGAAACCGATATAGTCACCTGAATGAAGCAACACCGGGATCAGGAGAGATGTATATAGTATCATGCTCAGCAGTGCATCCGACAACAAGCAGCGAACACGCTTAATTTTTTTCATAATTCTGTATGCCAGCCAGAGCCCGGTCGTTATTTTCCCCATAAAAGGCAACATCATGAAAAGAACAATCAGAGCGATACTGACAACGCCCGCGCTCACAACCTTTCTTATAAAATCTTTCCGGTGACAGATAATAAATAAAAAAACAAATGCGCATATCCCCCCCCCGGGAATCACTAAAAAAAACATCTTTGGCATAAAAAAAACACCAGTCCAGACGGCCAGTAATACCAGAAAGAAAAAACTTCCCTGGCTGGAACTTTGTTTTTTCGGCATGTTATCCGTACAACCGTTCATGTTGTTGCTTCCTTTTTTGATGAAACATTGCATTTGTTTACTATTTTTCATCGTAGATATATGTGACAGATTGTTCACTCAGATAATTATTCATCAGAACGAATCATATTATTATAATCCTCAGAAGTTATTATTGGCTGACAGATTCTGTTCATAAACAACATCTCTTTATGGTGGGGACATAATATAAACAAGTAAAAAAACGGGAAACATAGTTCAAACTCTGTAGTTAGAAAAACTTCTTATCGCGTAATGCATTATGTCGAAGCCGGATATTGAATACAGGACATATATCTTTATCAGGGTTATTTCCTCCAGTAAGCTCTGCTTTACATGCGGATAAAAGCCCCCTCCCTGGGTTGCTTTTATCTTCAGGGGGCTCAGAAAGTATATTTAACGCCCAGCATGGCTGAAGTGTCGCTGTACCCCTTATCACCTGTCTGTACTCCCACATTACCCCAAAGATTCAGACGGTCATTTATCTGTCCTTCAACACCTGCTTTCACTTCCCCGATATTGCGGGCACCGCCCTGATGTACCGTAACGCCGTTCATGCGGGTACCAAAATCACGGGTGTTGTGCAGCCAGTTCACCTCCACGAACGGGCGGAACTCGCGGAATTTACCGTCGTCCATTCTGTTATGTCCCTTAATCCAGGTTTTCACACCCAGACGGGTACGGACGTTACCGTCGCCGGTACTCTCAACACGGGTACCATTGCTTTCACGGTGTTCATCCGCTTTTACCCCCATCCAGACAACCTGTGCCTGAGGCTGAACATACCATTCATTCAGACTGCCATGACTGCTGTTGAACTCACCCGCTTTCCAGGTATAACCGGCCTCCAGTGAAGCTGTAAGACCTTCTGATTTCCAGGACTCGCCCGGCAGTCCATCACCTTTCACATGGTTGTCAAACCAGCCGTACTGTGCCCACATATCCAGATAAGCCCCGTTATGTGTTTCATCATTGGCAAACCAAGTGGCATACAGTCCTGTGCTGTATCCGTTTACACTACCTTTTGAGCGATATCCAGTGCGCACAGAGTGCGTATTGTTATGGTCGTTACCGTAACCGGCCATAACGCCAAGGTGCCAGCGGTCAGTTTCTCCCCGGCCCCACTGTGCAATGTCTCCCCCCAACTGAACAACATAACGGTTACCCTGTGTTTTCAGCTGACCTGTACCATCACTCCAGCGGTTATGTCCCCCTTCGTGACGCATCCACATACTGGTATTTTTCGTCTCACCGGTCATGACATCGGTGTACTGCACCGGCCCCAGACGCTCATGAAGACGGGTCACAAACATGGTGTTTGCTGCAGCCATGTTTGCCGTATAGGAGCCGGCTTCCGGACGAAGGTCATTATCATAATGCTCCGGAGCGGGTTCTGGTTTTGTTTCTGGTTTTGTTTCTGG
>NZ_AEJZ01000231.1:0-4603 GCF_000208525.1 Escherichia sp. TW14182 | reverse complement strand
GGATAAGGCGTTTACGCCGCATCCGGCAACAGATGCCTGATGCGACGCTACCGCGTCTTATCAGGCCTACAAAATCCGAACCGTTGGACGGATCAGGCGTTTACGCTACGTCCAGCACAAGTATTTCCCTGTCTGTTTGCCGACAGACGCATGTGCTCCAACCCTCATTGATCCTATGTTACCCTTGTTTGCCCGTCCGTCACTGGACGGGCTTTTTTTAGCTGACTGATTGCTGGCAGAAAGCCTGCAACGTCTCTTCTGATATACCAATCTGCCGCGCTGCGTCGCAAATTGCCTGCCAGCTTCCGGCATCCAACGGGATCCCCATCTCCTGCCGTTCGCGACGCGTGTTCACTTCCCACTCACCCGGCAGCAAAATCGGTTTATCGTCATCATGCGGCGAGGCTTTCACCCACTCGGCAAAGGCTTCGGACTGCGTTGCACAATCTGGCGCACCGAACAGCTCCGGGTTAATGATAATGGTCGTCATGCAGTTAAAACCGGCATCGGGGCTGTGCTGCAATGTTTCCTGATAAGTAGTTTTGCCGCCAGAAAGTGCACCACCGAGAATTTCGCACATCACTGCCAGGGCATAACCTTTATGTTCAGCAAAGGCCAGCAACGCTCCTAGCGGTGACTCCAGCATGACTGCCGGATCGGTCGTTGGCACGCCATTAACGTCAATCAGGCAACCAGGTGGTACGGGCACGCCTTTATGCCAGGCCACACGCGCTTTACCAAACGCAATGGTGCTGGTGGCGTAATCAAGCAACAGCGGGAAATTATCTTTTCGGGGAAAGACCACGCAGAACGGATTTGTGCCAAAGCGACTGTCACGACCACGGAACGGCGCGACAGCCTTACTCCCTACCACACTGACAAAGTGGATAGAGACAAAACCCGCCGCCGCGCACTGTTCCGCCCAATAACCAATGCGCCCGATATGATGTGAGTTACGCAGCGCCACGGCAGCAATGCCGTGGTGACGTGTTTTTTCAATCCCCAGAGCCATGGCCTCATATGCAGCGACCTGACCACATGCACGATCGCCATCAAGCGTGACCACTGCCCCCGCATCTTTGACAATTTTGGCGTGATGGTTGATCTGCAAATAGCCCTGCTGCCAGGAACGCACATAATTCGGGATCATGCCAATACCATGTGAATCATGTCCTGCCAGATTTGCTGCGATTAAATGATCTGCTACTAATTTTGCTTCCTGTTCCTCGCTACCCATCTGACGAAACACAGTCAGGACAAAGTTGTGCAGCGTCCGGGCATCAAAGCGATGACCACTTTCCATGGTTAACTCCTGTTTATGTTATATGCCTGTTGTTTTTTTATGCTGCGCGCCGCACACGGGAAGGTCAATAAAGATGCTGCACTTTCATGGTGCAGTGGAGTAAAGACCGGATGACAGTCATCATCCGGCTGAGGAAGAAATTAAAAGGATTGTTTAATGCGCGCCAGACCATCGCTAATGGTTGCCACTTCGCCCGCCGCCGCCAGACAGCAAGCCATCTGGATGTTCAGTGACTCAGGAATTGGTTCGTTGCCTGCCAGGCAACGCTCAATCCACTTCGCCGTGGTTTCCGGGTCTTTTGCTTGTGGCAGTAGCTCGTTGCCAGCAGTGTCCTGTTTTTCATACAGCACCCGCATCCCTTCGCGGTCAATAAGATTTATTTGCGGGCAGCGTTGCGGATTAGCATAGACTTCGCCTTCGGTGCCGTGCATTAACAGCGCCCGTCCGCCAATATCGCTAAAGAATTTCGCGACTCGCCCGATGTATTCCGGATGCGAGACGCTGGAAAGACGCAGTGCCTCACCTTCGGCAAACGGTGTCGCCAGTTTCGCCAGGGTATGCGCACTGTTACGCACGCCCATCCGCCAGCGCATTGCCAGTTGTTTTTCCAGCGGCGGGCAAAACGCGCCTACGGGCATAAATACCGGCTGGTGCTCGTCAAGCTTCGCCTGTGCTTGTCCGGCATGTAGCGTTGGCGCAATCCCCATCAGTTGAAAAATGGTTTCGGTCAGCACGCGAGTAGGATCTTCACTCACGCCGTGAACCACCACCGGAAAACCGAGTTTATGCAGCAGAATCGCCAGCAACGGTGTCAGGTTGGCCTGTTTACGCGCACCGTTGTAACTGGGGATGACAATCGGCATCGGCTTGCCGGCGGGGGGCGTTAGCTTGATGGTGTGATTTTGCATGGCTTCGTAAAAGCCGAGCATCTCTGCTTCCCCTTCCCCTTTGATACGCAGTGCAATCAATACACCACCCAACTCAAGGTCAGGCACTTCGCCATTGAGCATATGGGCATACAGACCGCGCGCCGTATCCTGATCCAGATCGCGCGCGTGGTTTTTTCCGCGCCCGATCTCTTTGATGATTTTGCGATAGTCCATTTACGACTCCTTACCTGACTCACATCATTAACGCCGCCGACGGCGTGGGGATTTCGCTTTTTCTTTCTTTTTAACTATACCTTCAGGGACTTCCGGTTGCTCTATCGGAAATACCGGTAATGCGTCCAGTAGTCGCTTGCCATAATTTTTGGTCAACAAGCGTTTGTCGTAGATAACCACCTCGCCCCAGCAACTGTGGCTTCGAATAAGACGCCCAACCTGCTGAATCAGATTAAACGAAGCACTCGGCAGGCTTTGCACCTCAAACGGGTAGCGGTTAAGACTTTTTAGCCATTCGCCTTCGGTAATCACCACTGGACTGTCGATAGGCGGAAAGGCGATTTTATGGATATGCACCTGGCTGAGCAGATCGCCTTTCAAATCAAGCCCTTCGGCAAATGACTGTAAACCTACCAGTACACTGCGTTCACCGTTAGCGACGCGTTTGCGATGCAGTTCAACTAAGCGGTAGCGCGGCTGATCTCCCTGCACTAACAGCATCAGACGTAAATCCGTCACATAGTCGAGAAACCTCTGCATCGCCCGTCCGCTGGCAAACAGCACCAACATGCCGAGATGCTTTTTGCTCTCCACCTGCTCACGGAAAAAGGCGGCCATTTCGGCAATATGCTGCTCTTCGCTGTCGATAGAAGGCTCAACGCGCATCCGGGGAATAACAATTTTGCCCTGCTCACAGTGGTTGAACGGTGAATCCAGCGCCACGAAGAGATCGCCCGCTTTTTCTTTCAGCCCGCTCATCTCCTGCAAACGCGAAAAACTGTTCAACGAACGCAAGGTCGCGGAAGTGACAATAATGTGCGGAATGCTGCGCCACAGCAGCCTTTCCAGCTGATCGCTGACGCGGATCCCCACGCAGTGAAACCAGAGATGTAGCTGCCCGTCACGCTCTTCCCGCGTCGCCCATTTGGTCACTGGCGCACCGGAAGATTGCGCCAGCGAGGCCAGCCGCCAGAGTTTGCTTTGCGCCTCAAACATCCCCAGCGCGCGGTTCATCTGCAAAATAAGCCGATGCAGGCGCACAATGTCATGGCTGCCGCTTTTCTCGCTTAAATCGTTAAGGAATAGTTCTGCCAGACCACGCAACATCTCTGTCAGTTTCGCCAGCCGCTGGCAGATCTCCAGCACTTCATCAGGCAGTTCGCCCATCGCAAACCGGTGCTCAGCCTCCTGCCCGGCAGGCATATAGAGATTGAGAATGTTGTTTAAAGAGGCGATAAGCTCATACAACTCTTCACAATGCGCATTCAAACGTTCAGGGATTGCCAGCGGCGGGATCGTCTTCGGGCGAAACTGCTCCATGCAGGTGGCGACCAGTTTCGTGAGCAAGTCAAGTTGCAGCCGATACCAGGGCGCGGTGATTTCGGCGCTCATCTCCAGCGCATCCCGTGCTACATCCGGCAGGTGATGCCCTTCATCCAGCACCAGCAGCAAGTTTTTCGGGTCTGGCAATACCGCTTCGCTTTCCATCGCCGCCATCACCAGCGCATGGTTTGCCACCACCACTTCCGCTTCCTGAATCTCCCGACGAGCCACAAAAAACGGGCATTCGCGGTAGTAGTAACAGTTGCGGTTCAGGCAGCTGGCTTTGTCGGTACTCAAACGGCGCCAGAGATCGTCATCAATAGCGATATCCGTATGATCGCGCAGGCCATCCCATTTATAAGTGTCGAGATCGCCCTTCAGCTTTGCACAGCGTTTTTGCTCTTCCTGATTATTAGGCGTCAGTTCGTCGTCAAGAAAAGCGAGCAGATCCTGTTGCGTGGGTTCAGTGCTGGCGAGCGCCGTCAGATTGCGCGGGCAAACGTAGCGCCCACGCCCAAAAGCGGCAGTGAATTTAAGATCGGGAATGATCTTTTTCAGCAGCGGTAAATCTTTGCTGTAAATCTGATCCTGCAATGCCACGTTGGCGGTACTCACCACCAGCGTTTTTTGCTCTTCGCGGGCAATGGCGATGCCGGGGATCAAATAGGAGAGCGTTTTCCCAACGCCGGTGGGGGCTTCAATCGCCAGATGCCGCCCTTCTTCTCCGGCCAGCGTTTTGGCGACGTCCGCAATCATCTGCCGCTGCGGCGCACGGGGAATAAAGTCGGGGATCTGTTCCTGAAGCGCCTTATACCAGGCGGCAATTTGCGCTTTAAGCGCGGCGGTTAATGCCATGAGAAAACCTGAAATACTG
>NZ_AEJZ01000232.1:0-15750 GCF_000208525.1 Escherichia sp. TW14182 | reverse complement strand
GCAATCTTCAAAACCTCTTTGCCATACCAATTCATTCATAAAACGAATATAAAAAGTAATGGTTGATAGAAGATATTTTTTAAATGCAATTAATTGACAAACTAAATCACATCTAAATACAATATGTAAAAAATATAATCACGCTCACAAAACACACAAATGTTTAACATATGATGCACACAAATCAAACTTATACCGCTTACGGCCCTCCGGGCATTAATTGACCTGTTCTCAGGATTATTCTTTTTTACCGCGTGTCATTTTTAACATCTGAGTATGTTGCAGAGGGTTGCCGCTCTGCATTCGTCGCGCTTTCAGCATAATAATTACAATGGAGTGTCATGAATTGGATAAGGTTTTAAATTCTGCGTTGCATTCTTCAGCAGAAAAGAGGAAAGGTATTCTTGCGATTGGTGCGCATCCTGACGATATTGAATTAGGTTGTGGCGCATCGCTTGCTCGTCTTGCGCAGAAAGGATTTTATATCACCGCCGTTGTCATGACTGCTGGCGATTCGGGTGTAAGCGAAATCATCGATCGTCATGAAGAATCTCGCGAAGCATTAAAGATGTTGGGGTGTCAGAAAACTATTCATCTTAATTTTTCAGACACCCGTACACATCTGCAACTCAATGATATGATTTCCTCCCTGGAAGATATTATTAAAAATCAAATTCCCGCTGATGTAGAAATCATACGGGTATATACCATGCATGATGCTGACCGCCATCAGGATCATCTGGCAGTTTATCAGGCATCAATGGTTGCCTGCCGCACTATTCCACAGATTCTCGGCTATGAAACGCCAAGCACCTGGCTTTCATTTATGCCCCAGGTTTTTGAATCCGTAAAAGAAGAATATTTTACCGTAAAACTTGCAGCGTTAAAAAAACATAAAAGCCAGGAGCGACGTGATTATATGCGTCATGAACGTTTACGTGCTGTTGCACAATTTCGCGGACAACAGGTCAATAGTGATCTGGGTGAAGGCTTTGTTATTCATAAAATGATTCTTTGAGCAGACTTAATGAAAACCTGGATCTTTATATTTATGGCCGTAGCAATATTGCTATGGTTTTTGAGTACGTTAAGGCGTAAGCCCAGCCAAAAGAAAGGCTGTATTGACGCGATTATTCCTGCCTATAACGAAGGCCCCTGTCTGGCACAATCACTGGATAATCTGCTGCGCAATCCTTATTTTTGCCGGGTAATTTGTGTTAACGACGGCTCCACGGATAATACCGAAGCGGTAATGGCGGAAGTCAAACGCAAATGGGGCGACCGCTTTGTTGCTGTTACGCAAAAAAATACCGGCAAAGGCGGCGCTCTGATGAACGGCCTGAACTACGCCACCTGCGACCAGGTTTTTTTAAGCGATGCTGACACCTATGTTCCGCCCGATAAAGACGGAATGGGTTATATGCTGGCGGAAATTGAGCGCGGCGCTGATGCCGTCGGCGGCATTCCTTCCACAGCGTTAAAAGGCGCAGGTTTGCTGCCTCATATTCGCGCCACGGTAAAACTGCCGATGATCGTTATGAAGCGCACGCTACAACAGCTTTTGGGCGGCGCGCCCTTTATTATCAGCGGTGCCTGTGGGATGTTCCGTACCGATGTATTGCGTAAATTTGGTTTCTCTGATCGTACCAAAGTCGAAGATCTGGATCTCACCTGGACGTTGGTCGCCAATGGTTACCGCATTCGTCAGGCGAATCGCTGTATTGTATACCCTCAGGAATGCAACAACCCGCGTGAGGAGTGGCGTCGCTGGCGGCGCTGGATTGTGGGTTACGCGGTCTGTATGCGTCTGCATAAAAGGCTTTTATTTAGCCGTTTCGGCATCTTCAGTATTTTCCCTATGCTGTTGGTCGTGCTCTATGGCGTTGGGATTTATCTAACCACCTGGTTTAATGAATTAATCACCACCGGGCCACATGGCGTGGTACTGGCCATGTTTCCGCTTATCTGGGTCGGCGTAGTTTGTGTTATTGGTGCTTTTAGCGCCTGGTTTCATCGTTGCTGGTTGTTGGTGCCTTTAGCGCCACTTTCCGTTGTGTATGTATTATTAGCTTATGCCATCTGGATTATTTATGGACTTATTGCCTTTTTTACTGGACGCGAACCTCAGCGCGACAAACCCACCCGTTATTCCGCACTGGTGGAAGCGCCAACCGCTTATTCCCAACCTTCTGTCGCAGGAACTGAAAAGCTATCTGAAGCTTAATGTTAAAGAGAAAAATATTCAGATTGCTGACCAGGTGATTATTGATGAAAGTGCCGGTGAAGTTGTTATCGGTGCCAATACCCGCATTTGCCACGGTGTGGTTATTCAAGGGCCGGTAGTGATTGGTGCAAACTGCCTGATAGGTAATTATGCGTTTATTCGCCCCGGTACGGTAATCAACAATGGCGTAAAAATTGGTTTTGCCACTGAAATCAAAAATGCGGTTATTGAGGCGGAAGCGATGATTGGACCGCAATGTTTTATTGCCGATTCTGTTGTTGCAAGCCAGGCATATTTGGGCGCACAGGTGCGTACCAGTAACCATCGACTGGATGAACAGCCAGTATCGGTTCGCACCCCAGAGGGTATTATCGCTACCGGCTGCGATAAATTAGGTTGTTATATTGGTCAGTGTTCACGTCTTGGCGTGCAGGTAATTATTTTACCTGGCCGAATTATTTCGCCAAACACGCAACTTGGCCCGCGCGTTATTGTAGAACGCAATTTACCTACCGGAAATTATTCACTCCGGCAAGAACTTATCCGTACAGGAGATTAAAATGATAAAACGGACGTTATTAGCAGCGGCAATCTTTAGCGCATTGCCCGCTTATGCCGGGTTAACTTCTATTACCGCAGGCTACGATTTTACCGATTATTCTGGCGATCATGGCAACCGTAATTTAGCGTATGCTGAACTGGTGGCGAAAGTTGAAAACGCAACGCTGCTTTTTAATCTTTCCCAGGGGCGTCGTGATTATGAAACTGAACATTTCAATGCCACTCGCGGTCAGGGTGCGGTCTGGTATAAATGGAATAACTGGCTGACAACCCGCACGGGTATTGCCTTTGCCGATAATACACCGGTCTTTGCCCGCCAGGATTTTCGTCAGGATATTAACCTGGCTTTGCTGCCAAAAACGCTGTTCACGACTGGTTATCGCTACACTAAATATTACGATGATGTTGAAGTCGATGCCTGGCAAGGCGGCGTATCGCTCTACACTGGCCCGGTGATCACCAGCTATCGCTATACCCATTATGACTCCAGCGATGCTGGCGGCAGTTACAGCAATATGATTTCCTTGCGTCTGAATGACCCTCGCGGCGGCGGTTATACTCAACTTTGGCTTAGTCGTGGGACGGGAGCTTACACCTACGACTGGTCTCCGGAGACGCGTCACGGGAGCATGAAGAGCGCCAGTTTACAACGTATTCAGCCTTTGACAGAGCAACTGAATCTGGGGCTGACTGCCGGTAAAGTGTGGTATGACACGCCGACCGATGATTATAACGGCCTGCAATTCGCTGCCAATCTGACCTGGAAATTCTGATTCCTTCCGCCGCCTGCTATCCGGGCGGCAATCCCACGAGATTAGCGCCCAAACACTCTTCTTTCCTCTTCGTTTCCTCCAGATATCACCCACATTCATCGGATAAATTTTATTCTCCAGTGTTATATACTATAGGGGGGTATGCATTGACATATAGCATACCCCCCTATAGTATATTGCGTACAGATGATGAGGTGCGAAATGCCCAGTACTCCGGAAGAGAAGAAAAAGGTGCTTACTCGAGTTCGTCGTATTCGGGGGCAGATTGATGCTCTGGAACGGTCACTGGAAGGTGATGCCGAATGCCGTGCCATACTCCAGCAGATCGCTGCCGTTCGGGGCGCGGCTAACGGGCTGATGGCAGAAGTGCTTGAAAGCCATATCCGGGAAACGTTTGACCGAAATGACTGCTACAGCCGCGAAGTCAGCCAATCCGTTGATGACACGATTGAACTGGTTCGTGCCTATCTTAAATAGCAGAAACCACTACCCTATTGAGGAAAAGCGAAATATGAAATCACGTGCTGCCGTTGCATTTGCTCCCGGTAAACCACTGGAAATCGTTGAAATTGACGTAGCGCCACCGAAGAAAGGTGAAGTGCTGATTAAAGTCACTCATACCGGCGTCTGCCATACTGATGCATTTACCCTCTCCGGCGATGACCCGGAAGGTGTATTCCCGGTCGTTCTCGGTCACGAAGGGGCTGGCGTTGTGGTTGAAGTCGGTGAAGGCGTGACCAGCGTTAAACCTGGCGACCATGTGATCCCGCTTTACACCGCAGAGTGCGGCGAGTGCGAATTCTGTCGTTCCGGTAAAACCAACCTCTGTGTCGCGGTTCGCGAAACCCAGGGCAAAGGTCTGATGCCAGACGGCACAACACGTTTTTCTTACAACGGGCAACCGCTTTATCACTACATGGGCTGTTCCACCTTCAGTGAATATACCGTGGTCGCGGAAGTGTCTCTGGCAAAAATTAACCCAGAAGCAAACCATGAACACGTCTGCCTGCTGGGCTGTGGCGTCACCACCGGCATTGGCGCAGTACACAACACCGCTAAAGTTCAACCTGGTGATTCCGTTGCCGTATTCGGTCTTGGTGCGATTGGTCTGGCGGTTGTTCAGGGCGCTCGTCAGGCGAAAGCGGGACGGATTATCGCTATCGACACTAACCCGAAGAAATTCGATCTGGCGCGTCGCTTCGGTGCCACCGACTGCATTAATCCGAATGACTACGACAAACCGATTAAAGATGTCCTGCTGGATATCAACAAATGGGGTATCGACCATACCTTTGAGTGCATCGGTAACGTCAATGTGATGCGCGCGGCGCTGGAAAGTGCTCACCGTGGCTGGGGTCAATCGGTAATCATTGGTGTGGCTGGCGCCGGTCAGGAAATCTCAACCCGTCCATTCCAGTTGGTCACCGGTCGCGTATGGAAAGGTTCCGCGTTTGGCGGCGTGAAAGGTCGTTCCCAGTTACCGGGTATGGTGGAAGATGCGATGAAAGGTGATATTGACCTGGAACCGTTTGTAACGCATACCATGAGCCTGGATGAAATTAATGACGCCTTTGATCTGATGCATGAAGGCAAATCCATTCGCACCGTCATTCGTTATTAATATCCCGCACGTAACGAACCGTCGCCATCCTGTTCGCGGATGGTGACGGACATATAATTACCACATCAAATCATCAGGCACCTTAAAGTCGGCATACGGATCGTCTTCATCCTGCTCTTCGGCGCTGAGTGCACTGTGCAACACAATACTGCTGACATCACGCTGGGCGATTTTATCGGCAACGCTTGCCGGAATAATGGCGTATTCACCTTCACTATTGCCGTCAGTAACCAAACGGGCAATTGCCAAGCGGCCATTAATCAACTGCGTTTGCGTAAGCTTATCTACAAAAATTTTCTTAATCAGATTGCCGTCGGTGAAGTTAAAACCGATATCGCCATTGGTAATGGTGATACGGTTCATTTCAATAAGCTGCTTCACCTGGGCTTTATATTCTTTCGCTAATGCCGCTTGTTTTTGTTGTTCACTAAGCTGTTTATCACGCTCAAGCTGTGCCTTTTTATTTTCTTCTACCGCCGCCCGTGCTTCACGCGCCTGAACACGCGATTTTTTCGCCGTTCTCTCGACCTTCGCCGCTTTTTTGCTGGTGACTAATCCTGCTTTGAGCAACTGCTCTTGTAAGGTAAGTTTTGCCATCTTTATTTCCAAACCCGCTGAATAATTTTTGCGAGTATACCTGTAAATACAGTGAGTGTATCGAAGTGGGCTTTCTCTCTCCTGTGACCTGGCGTCAGCATTTTAAATTTCACTTTGGTGTCAGCCCTGCCGGGTGGCGCAAAACCTTCCGTGGTATGGCATGATAACGCCCGGAAGAGAGTCAATTCAGGATGGTGAATGTGAAACCAGTAACGCTATACGATGTCGCCGAGTATGCCGGAGTCTCTTATCAGACCGTTTCCCGCGTGGTAAATCAGGCCAGCCACGTTTCTGCGAAAACGCGGGAAAAAGTGGAAGCGGCAATGGCGGAGCTGAATTACATTCCCAACCGCGTGGCACAGCAACTGGCGGGCAAACAGTCGTTGCTGATTGGCGTTGCCACTTCCAACCTGGCGCTTCATGCGCCTTCACAAATTGTTGCGGCAATTAAATCCCGCGCCGATCAACTCGGTGCCAGCGTAGTGGTATCAATGGTGGAACGCAGTGGCGTCGAAGCCTGTAAAGCGGCGGTTCATAATCTTCTCGCACAACGCGTCAGCGGCCTGATTATCAACTATCCCCTGGATGAACAAGATGCCATCGCCGTAGAGGCAGCCTGCGGCCACGTGCCGGTTTTGTTTCTTGATGTCTCCGACAAATCCCCCATTAACAGCATTATTTTTTCCCATGATGACGGCGCACGGCTCGGCGTGGAACATCTGGTCGCGTTGGGTCACCAGCAAATTGCGCTGTTGGCGGGTCCATTAAGTTCTGTCTCGGCGCGTCTGCGTCTGGCGGGCTGGCACAAATATCTCGATTGCAATCAACTACAGCCAATAGCGGAGCTTGAGGGTGACTGGAGCGCCATGTCTGGTTTTCAACAAACCATACAGATGCTGAATGAGGGCATTACCCCCACCGCAATGCTGGTTGCTAACGATCAGATGGCGCTGGGTGCAATGCGCGCCATTACCGAGTCAGGGCTGCGCGTTGGTGCGGATATCTCAGTGGTGGGGTATGACGATACCGAAGACAGCTCGTGTTATATCCCACCGTTAACCACCATTAAACAGGATTTTCGCCTGCTGGGGCAGACCAGCGTGGATCGCTTGCTGCAACTCTCTCAGGGCCAGGCGGTGAAGGGAAATCAGCTATTGCCCGTATCACTGGTGACACGTAAAACCACCCTGCCACCCAATACGCAAACCGCCTCTCCCCGCGCGTTGGCGGATTCATTAATGCAGCTGGCACGGCAAATTTCCCGGCTGGAAACCGAGCAGTGAGCGCAACACAATTAATGTGAGTCAGCTCACTCATTAAGCACCCCAGGCTTTACACTCTATGCTTCTGGCTCGTATGTTGTGTGAAATTGTGAGCGGATAACAATTTCACACAGGATACAGCAATGACCATGATTACGGATTCACTGGCCGTCGTATTACAACGTCGTGACTGGGAAAACCCTGGCGTTACCCAACTCAACCGCCTTGCGGCGCATCCCCCTTTCGCCAGCTGGCGAAATAGTGAAGAAGCCCGCGAGAATTGCCCTTCCCGCCAGTTGCGCAGTCTGAATGGCAAATGGCAATTTGCCTGGTTTCCCGCCCCAGACGCGGTGCCAGAAAGCTGGCTGGAGTGCGATCTTCCTGACGCCGATACAGTCGTCGTCCCCTCAAACTGGCAGATGCACGGTTACGATGCGCCCATCTACACCAACGTAACCTATCCCATTGCGGTCAATCCGCCGTTTGTTCCCGCAGAGAATCCGACGGGCTGTTACTCGCTCACATTTAATATTGATGAAAGCTGGCTACAGGAAGGCCAGACGCGGATTATCTTTGATGGCGTTAACTCAGCATTCCATTTGTGGTGCAACGGACGCTGGGTCGGTTACGGGCAGGACAGCCGTTTGCCGTCTGAATTTGACCTGAGCAACTTTTTACGCGCCGGAGAAAACCGCCTCGCGGTGATGGTGCTGCGCTGGAGTGACGGCAGTTATCTGGAAGATCAGGATATGTGGCGGATGAGCGGCATTTTCCGCGACGTCTCGCTGCTGCACAAACCGATCACGCAAATCAGCAATTTCCATGTTGCTACCCATTTTAATGACGATTTCAGCCGTGCCGTTCTCGACGCTGAAGTCCGCATGTGTGGCGAACTGCGCGACGATCTGCGGGTAACGGTATCCTTATGGCAGGGGGAAACGCAGGTCGCCAGCAGCACCGCGCCTTTCGGCGGCGAAATTATCGATGAGCGCGGCGGTTATGCCGATCGCGTCACGCTAAGTATGAACGTCGAAAGCCCGGCGTTGTGGAGCGCAGAAACCCCGAATCTTTACCGTGCGGTAGTTGAACTGCACACCGTCGACGGCGCGCTGATTGAAGCGGAAGCCTGCGATGTCGGTTTCCGCGAGGTGCGGATTGAAAATGGCCTGCTGCTGCTGAACGGCAAGCCGTTGCTGATTCGCGGCGTTAACCGTCACGAGCATCATCCTCTGCATGGTCAGGTCATGGATGAGCAGACGATGGTGCAGGATATCCTGCTGATGAAGCAGAACAACTTTAACGCCGTGCGCTGTTCGCATTATCCGAACCATCCACTGTGGTACACGCTGTGCGACCGCTACGGCCTGTATGTGGTGGATGAAGCTAATATTGAAACTCACGGTATGGTGCCGATGAACCGCCTGACAGATGATCCGCAGTGGCTGCCCGCGATGAGCGAGCGCGTAACGCGGATGGTGCAGCGCGATCGTAATCACCCGAGCGTAATTATCTGGTCGCTGGGTAATGAATCAGGCCACGGCGCTAATCACGACGCGCTGTATCGCTGGATCAAATCCGTCGATCCTTCCCGCCCGGTACAGTATGAAGGCGGCGGTGCAGACACCTCCGCAACCGATATTATTTGCCCGATGTACGCGCGCGTGGATGAAGATCAACCCTTCCCGGCAGTACCGAAATGGTCAATCAAAAAATGGCTTTCGCTGCCAGGTGAGTTACGCCCGCTGATCCTCTGCGAATACGCCCACGCGATGGGTAACAGTCTTGGCGGCTTCGCTAAATACTGGCAGGCGTTTCGTCAGTACCCACGTTTACAGGGCGGCTTCGTCTGGGACTGGGTGGATCAGTCACTGATTAAATATGATGAAAACGGCAACCCGTGGTCGGCTTACGGCGGTGATTTTGGCGATACACCGAACGATCGCCAGTTCTGTATGAACGGTCTGGTCTTTGCCGATCGCACGCCGCATCCGGCGCTGACAGAAGCAAAACACCAACAGCAGTTTTTCCAGTTCCGTTTATCCGGGCGAATCATCGAAGTGACCAGCGAATACCTGTTCCGTCATAGCGATAACGAAATTCTGCACTGGTCGGTGGCACTGGATGGCAAGCCGCTGGCAAGTGGCGAAGTGCCTCTGACTGTCGCTCCACAAGGTAAACAGTTGATTGAGCTGCCTGAACTGCCACAGCCGGAGAGCGCCGGACAACTCTGGCTCACAGTGCGCGTAGTGCAACCGAACGCGACCGCATGGTCAGAAGCCGGACACATCAGCGCCTGGCAACAGTGGCGTCTGGCGGAAAACCTTAGTGTGACGCCCCTCTCCGCGCCCCACTCCTCCCCGCAATTGACCACCAGCGAAACGGATTTTTGCATCGGGCTGGGTAATAAACGTTGGCAATTTAACCGGCAGTCAGGTCTTCTTTCACAGATGTGGATTGGCGATGAAAAACAACTGCTGACGCCGCTGCGCGATCAGTTCACCCGTGCGCCGCTGGATAACGACATTGGCGTGAGTGAAGCGACCCGCATTGACCCGAACGCCTGGGTAGAACGCTGGAAAGCAGCAGGACATTACCAGGCCGAAGCGGCGTTGTTGCAGTGCACGGCAGATACGCTTGCCGACGCGGTGCTGATTACGACTGTCCACGCCTGGCTGCATCAGGGGAAAACCTTATTTATCAGCCGCAAAACCTACCGTATTGATGGTCGTGGTCAAATGACGATTACCGTCGATGTTGAAGTGGCAAGCGATACACCGCATCCGGCGCGGATTGGCCTGACCTGCCAACTGGCACAGGTCGCAGAACGGGTTAACTGGCTGGGGCTGGGGCCGCAAGAAAACTATCCCGACCGCCTTACTGCGGCCTGTTTTGACCGCTGGGATCTGCCATTGTCTGACATGTATACCCCATACGTCTTCCCAGGCGAAAACGGTCTGCGCTGCGGGACGCGCGAATTGAATTATGGCTCACACCAGTGGCGCGGCGACTTCCAGTTCAATATCAGCCGCTATAGCCAACAACAACTGATGGAAACCAGCCATCGCCATCTGCTGCACGCAGAAGAAGGCAGTTGGCTGAATATCGACGGTTTCCATATGGGGATTGGTGGCGACGACTCCTGGAGCCCGTCAGTGTCGGCAGAATACCAACTGAGTGCTGGTCGCTACCATTACCAGTTGGTCTGGCGTCAAAAATAATAATAACCGGGCAGGCCATGTCTGCCCGTATTTCGCGTAAGGAAATCCATTATGTTCTATCTAAAAAACACAAACTTTTGGATGTTCGGCTTATTCTTTTTCTTTTACTTTTTTATCATGGGAGCCTACTTCCCGTTTTTCCCGATTTGGCTACATGACATCAACCATATCAGCAAAAGTGATACGGGTATTATTTTTGCCGCTATTTCTTTGTTCTCTCTGTTATTCCAACCGCTGTTTGGCTTGCTTTCTGACAAACTTGGGCTGCGCAAATATCTGCTATGGATTATTACCGGCATGTTAGTGATGTTTGCGCCATTCTTTATTTTTATCTTTGGCCCGCTGTTACAATACAATATTTTATTGGGTTCGGTTGTTGGCGGTATTTATCTTGGTTTTTGTTTTAACGCCGGTGCGCCAGCAGTAGAAGCATTTATCGAGAAGGTCAGCCGTCGCAGTAATTTCGAATTTGGTCGCGCGCGAATGTTTGGCTGCGTTGGCTGGGCGCTGTGTGCCTCGATTGTCGGCATCATGTTCACCATCAACAACCAGTTTGTTTTCTGGCTGGGTTCTGGCTGTGCACTCATCCTCGCTGTATTGCTCTTTTTCGCCAAAACAGATGCCCCTTCTTCCGCCACGGTTGCCAATGCCGTAGGTGCCAACCATTCGGCATTTAGCCTTAAACTGGCGCTGGAACTGTTCAGACAGCCAAAACTGTGGTTTTTGTCACTGTATGTTATTGGCGTTTCCTGCACCTACGATGTTTTTGACCAACAGTTTGCTAATTTCTTTACTTCGTTCTTTGCCACCGGTGAGCAAGGTACGCGGGTATTTGGCTATGTCACAACAATGGGCGAATTACTTAACGCCTCGATTATGTTCTTTGCGCCGCTGATCATTAATCGCATCGGCGGGAAAAACGCCCTGCTACTGGCTGGCACCATTATGTCAGTACGTATTATTGGCTCATCGTTCGCCACCTCGGCGCTGGAAGTGGTTATTCTAAAAACGCTGCATATGTTTGAAGTCCCGTTCCTGCTGGTGGGCTGCTTTAAATATATTACCAGCCAGTTTGAAGTGCGTTTTTCAGCGACGATTTATCTGGTCTGTTTCTGCTTCTTTAAGCAACTGGCGATGATTTTTATGTCTGTACTGGCGGGCAATATGTATGAAAGCATCGGTTTCCAGGGCGCGTATCTAGTGCTGGGTCTGGTGGCGCTGGGCTTCACCTTAATTTCCGTGTTCACGCTCAGCGGCCCCGGCCCGCTTTCTCTGCTGCGTCGCCAGGTGAATGAAGTCGCTTAAGCAATCAATGTCGGATGCGGCGCGAGCGCCTTATCCGACCAACATATCAGGACGGAATGATCGCAATGAACATGTCGATGACAGAAAGAATAAAAGCAGGAAAGCTATTTACCGATATGTGCGAAGGCTTACCTGAAAAAAGACTTCGTGGGAAAACGTTAATGTATGAGTTTAATCACTCGCATCCAGCGGAAGTTGAAAAAAGGGAAAGCCTGCTTAAAGAAATGTTTGCCACGGTAGGAGAAAATGCCTGGATAGAACCGCCTGTCTATTTCTCTTACGGTTCCAACATCCATATAGGCCGCAATTTTTATGCAAATTTCAATTTAACCATCGTCGATGATTACACGGTAACGATCGGTGATAACGTACTGATTGCCCCCAACGTTACTCTTTCCGTTACGGGGCACCCGGTACACCATGAATTAAGAAAAAACGGAGAGATGTACTCTTTTCCGATAACGATAGGCAATAATGTCTGGATCGGGAGTCATGTGGTCATTAATCCAGGCATCACCATCGGGGATAATTCGGTTATTGGCGCGGGTAGCGTCGTCACAAAAAACATTCCACCAAACGTCGTAGCTGCGGGCGTTCCCTGTCGGGTTATTCGCGAAATAAACGACCGGGATAAGCAGTATTATTTCAAAGATTACAAAGTTGAATCGTCAGTTTAAATTATAAAAATTGCCTGATGCGCTTCGCTTATCAGGCCTACAAATTCAGTGATCTACGTTGGCCGCATCCGGCATGAACAAAGCGCAGGAACAGGCGTCGCCTCATGCCTCTTTGACCCACAGCTGCGGAAAACGTGCCGGTGCAAAGCGCAGGGTTATGATCATCAACCCAACAACGCACAGCGCATGAAACACCCAGTCCATCAGGTAATTGCCACTGATGCTACGCAGCACACCAGAAAACCAGGGAGCAAGCCCGGCGATAATAAAACCGATCCCCTGCATAAACGCCACCAGCTTGCCAGCAATACCCGGTTGCGCAGAGTGATCGAGCGCCAGCAGCAAACAGAGCGGAAATGCGCCGCCCAGACCTAAACCACACACCATCGCCCACAATACCGGCAATTGCAGCGGCAGCCAGATAAAGCCGCAGAAACCCACCAGTTGTAACGCCAGTGCCAACAGCAAAAGTTTGCGCCGATCCTGATGGCGAGCCATAGCAGGCATCAGTAACGCCCCCGCCGCTTGCCCAAGCGTCATCAACGCCAGCAAAGAACCGCTGTACTGCGCGCTGGCGCCAATCTCAATATAGAAGGCGGGTAACCAGGCAATCAGGCTGGCGTAACCGCCGTTAATCAGACCGAAGTAAAGTCCCAGCGTCCACGCGCGGGGAGTGAATACTACGCGAACCGGAGTGGTTGTTGTCTTGTGGGAAGAGGCGACCTCGCGGGAGCTTTGCCACCACCAGGCAAAGAGCGCAACAACGGCAGGCAGCGCCCACCAGGCGAGTGTTTGATACCAAATCTCGCTGTGTTGAACTAACCAGGGCGTCAGGGCGGCACCAAGTCCACCGCCGCCCATCAGAGCCGCAGACCACAGCCCCATCACCAGTGGCGTGCGCTGCTGAAACCGCCGTTTAATCACCGGAGGCATCACCGCCTGAATGATGCCGATCCCCACCCCACCGAGCAGTGCGCTGCTAAGCAGCAGCACACTTTGAGGGTAAAGCTCACGCATCAATGCACCGACGGCAATCAGCACCAGGCTAATGGCGACGCTGCGACGTTCGCTGACATGCTGATGAAGCCAGCTTCCGGCCAGCGCCAGCCCGCCCATGGTGACCACCGGCAGAGCCGTCAACAGGGCAGCCACGCTAAAGCTCATTCCGCTCGCCTGGCGCAATTGCGGTAGCAGTGGCCCGACGGAAGTGAGCAGTGGTCGCATATTAAGACCAATCAGCACCAGAACCAGCAGCATCGTGAACGTCTTTTGATGGTCGCGCATGGCTGTCAGAACGGTTTGGTCGGCAGATATTTGCCATCTAAAGTGATGACCGCGCGTTCGCCACCTTCCGGATCCGCCACCTTCTTGACGTCGAGTTTGAAGTTAATCGCGCTGATGATGCCATCGCCAAACTTCTCATGAACCAACGCTTTCAGGGTTGTGCCGTACACCTGCAACATTTCATAGAAACGATACATCGTTGGGTCGGTTGGAATACGGTCATCAATGCAGCCACGCAGTGGAATCATCTGCAACAGTAGAATGGCGTCTTCGTCGAGATCCAGCTTCGCCCCGACCAGGCGGGCGGCGTCGGCAGGAAGCGCCTGCTGCCCCAGCAAAGCAGCGGTCACGAAGGCTTCTGCCAGACCGGTGCCGTCGGCAAGCTCGGCAAATGAGAGATCTTTTTTCGCTTTGCTGAGCAGAATGGCATCGGCAAGATCAAGACGAATATTGCGGTTAATTTGCGACTGAATCATGGTAAATCTCCTGATGGTTTAAAAATAAGGTTACGCTGCGGTTGGCTGGCGTAGCGGTATGGCACAAACGCCGGGATTGGTTGCCAGTGGTACGAACTGGCGGGTTGCGCCGTCAAAGGCTGCGATACTGCCGCTTTCAATGTCGTAGACCCAGCCGTGCAGCGCGATCCGTCCCTCTTCGAGCGCCAGGCGCACCGATGGATGCGTTTGCAAATTAGCCAACTGAGCAATGACGTTTTCACGCACCATCGCCGCAGCTTTGGACGGTAAATCGCGATGCGGGCGCACCTCATTAACGACGCGGGCAGAATCGGCATAACGCAGCCAGTGGGAGACGGCAGGCATATGGTTCATGCACTGACAGCTGGCAATGGCGGTCATGGCGCCACAGTTGGAATGACCACAAATCACAATGTCAGATACCCGAAGCGCAGCGACGGCATACTCTACCGAAGCAGAAACGCCACCGGGTTCCGGCCCGTAGGAAGGGACAATATTGCCCGCGTTGCGAATAACGAACAGATCGCCAGGTTCACGTTGCGTCACAAGCTCAGGAACCAGACGGCTGTCGGAGCAGGAAATAAAAAGTGTGCGCGGGCTTTGTTGTGTCGCCAGCTGTTTAAACAAGGCTTCCCGCTCAGGAAATGCTTCGCGCTGGAATTTAAGAAATCCGTCAATAATCTCTTTCACCGTTAATCCTCTGTCTGTCTCTGGAATGAGAGGCAGACTACTCGCCGATTGTCATAAGGTAAAAGTCTCATTTATGATGAGTTCTATTGGATTTACTTATAGGTTGGCGAATGCTCTCTCGACATATCAATTATTTTCTTGCCGTGGCTGAACATGGCAGCTTCACCCGTGCCGCCAGTGCGTTACACGTCTCCCAGCCTGCGCTTTCCCAGCAGATTCGCCAGTTAGAGGAGAGTTTAGGCGTGCCGCTGTTTGACCGTAGCGGGCGAACGATTCGTCTCACCGATGCGGGGGAAGTCTGGCGACAGTACGCCAGCCGGGCATTACAGGAACTGGGAGCGGGTAAACGGGCGATTCATGACGTTGCCGATCTGACGCGAGGATCGCTGCGTATCGCCGTCACCCCCACCTTTACGAGCTACTTTATCGGCCCCTTAATGGCGGATTTCTATGCGCGCTACCCCGGCATCACGCTCCGGCTACAGGAAATGTCGCAGGAGAAAATCGAAGATCTGCTTTGCCGCGACGAGCTGGACGTTGGAATTGCGTTCGCGCATGTACATTCGCCGGAGCTTGAGGCAATTCCTCTACTGACAGAAAGTTTAGCGTTAGTCGTGGCGCAACATCATCCGCTGGCTGCCTGTGAACAGGTGGCGTTGAGTCGCTTGCATGATGAAAAACTGGTGCTGCTCAGCGCGGAATTTGCCACCAGAGAGCAAATTGACCACTACTGCGAGAAAGCGGGGCTGCATCCACAGGTGGTCATTGAGGCGAACTCAATTAGCGCGGTTCTGGAGCTGATTCGCCGCACTTCCCTTTCCACATTATTACCAGCAGCTATTGCCACACAACATGACGGGCTTAAAGCTATTTCTCTTGCCCCGCCACTACTGGAGAGAACAGCGGTTTTGTTGCGGCGGAAAAATAGCTGGCAGACAGCCGCCGCGAAGGCATTTTTGCACATGGCGTTGGATGAATACGCGGTGTTGGCGGGAATGAATCACGGTAGCCACTGACACAGGTCAGTGGCTGGAATTGCCTGATGCGCTACGCTTATCAGGC
>NZ_AEJZ01000233.1:0-2758 GCF_000208525.1 Escherichia sp. TW14182 | reverse complement strand
CAAGCGCTCTCCCAGCTGAGCTATAGCCCCGTCACGTAAAGCTTGTCGAGTTGACGGGCGGCATCATATGAATTCCGTCCGAATGTGTCAACGGCAAATTGCAGCGCCTTGTTTCAATCGCTGAAAAATCAGGCAAATGAACATTTTTGGATTACGCCTCGCATTCAGTAGTTATTCATGTCACGGTTTCATGTAAATTGATGCTATAAAATGAACACTTAATAGACCCACAACTATTCCGGGAATTGTTATGTTCAAGGAGAGGATGACGCCAGATGAACTTGCCAGACTGACCGGTTATAGCCGCCAGACCATTAATAAATGGGTACGCAAGGAAGGCTGGACGACATCACCCAAACCAGGCGTCCAGGGGGGCAAGGCTCGACTGGTACACGTCAATGAACAGGTTCGTGAATATATTCGCAATGCAGAACGCACGGAGGGTCAGGGAGAAATCCCCGCCCTGTCTGGCGATGCACCGCTTGAAGTGCTGTTAGCTACGCTGGCGAAAGAGATGACGCCGGCTGAACAAAAACAGTTTACATCATTGCTTCTACGGGAAGGGATTATCGGGTTATTACAACGCTTAGGGATTCGCAATAGCAAATAATATGAAAAGATTACGCAATAAAATGACCACCGAAGAACTGGCGGAATGCCTCGGTGTGGCTAAACAAACCGTTAACCGCTGGATTAGAGAAAAAGGCTGGAAAACAGAAAAATTTCCCGGAGTGAAAGGAGGTCGCGCCAGACTTATTCTACTGGACACACACGTTTGCGAATTTATTCAAAACACGCCTGCCTTCCATAATACGCCAATGCTTCTTGAGGCCGAAGAACCCCTTGCTGAATACGCGCCAGGTATGCGCACTCCGGCTTATCGGCAAATCATCAGCGCAATAGACAATATGACTCACAGTGAGCAGGAAAAAGTTGCGCAATTTTTGTCACGTGAAGGGATTCGTAATTTCCTTGCCCGTCTCGACATAGACGAATCAGCATAAATAAAAAACGGCAGGATACTATCTCCTGCCGTTTATCTTTTATGCGCTAATTACTGCTGGTTTTCGCGTTCAGCAATAAAAGCCAGAGCTTTATTGATGCGCTCGATGCTACGTGCTTTGCCGATCGCGTGAACGGTAACATCCAGTGCCGGAGACTGCCCCGCACCAGTAACGGCGACACGCAGCGGCATACCAACTTTACCCATTCCCACTTCCAGCTCGTCCGCCGTCGTCTGAATAGCGTGGTGAACGTTTTCAGCTGTCCAGTCAGTAATCACGGCCAGTTTGTCGCGAACTACTTCCAGCGGCTGACGTGCTACCGGGCGCAGATGTTTTTTCGCTGCATCGGCATCGAACTCAGCAAAATCTTCGTAGAAGTAACGGCAGCTCTGTGCCATCTCTTTCAGCGTCTTGCAGCGTTCACCCAGCAGTTTAACCAGATCCACCAGCTGCGGGCCGTTGCGGGTATCGATATTTTCCTGCTCGATGTGCCACTGTAAATGGGTAGCAACATACTCCGGCGGCAGCGTGTTAATGTAGTGATGGTTCAACCACAGCAGCTTGTCGGTATTGAACGCGCTGGCGGATTTGCTGACGGCATTCAGGGTGAAGTATTTGATCATCTCTTCACGGGTGAAGATTTCCTGATCGCCGTGGGACCAGCCCAGACGCACCAGATAGTTCAGCAACGCTTCCGGCAGATAGCCGTCATCACGATACTGCATTACGCTGACCGCACCGTGGCGTTTGGACAGTTTTTTACCATCATCGCCGTTGATCATAGAAACGTGCGCATAAACCGGCACTGGTGCTTTCAGGGCTTTAAGAATGTTGATCTGGCGCGGCGTGTTGTTGATATGGTCTTCACCACGGATAACATGGGTGATTTCCATATCCCAGTCATCGACAACTACACAGAAGTTATAGGTCGGAGAACCATCGGTACGGCGGATGATCAGATCATCCAGCTCCTGGTTGCTGAACTCGATCGGACCACGGATCTGATCGTCAAAAACCACAGAACCTTCTTGCGGATTAGCAAAACGAACGACACATGGTTCATCATCAGCATGATGCTCATGGCTGTGGCGGCAGCGGCCGTCATAACGCGGCTTCTCACCTTTCGCCATTTGCTCTTCACGCAGTGCTTCCAGACGCTCTTTAGAGCAATAGCATTTATAGGCCGTGCCCTCTTCCAGCATCTGATCGATAACTGCGTTATAGCGATCAAAACGTTTGGTCTGATAGTACGGACCTTCATCCCACTCCAGACTCAGCCAGTTCATACCATCCATAATGGCTTCGATAGCTTCCGGCGTAGAACGCTCAAGATCGGTGTCTTCAATACGCAGCACGAACTCACCGCCGTGGTTACGTGCAAAAAGCCAGGAGTAAAGAGCAGTACGCGCGCCGCCAACGTGCAGATAGCCTGTTGGGCTTGGCGCGAAGCGAGTTTTGATTTTCATGAAATGGCCTTACGTTTAGAAAGATGCCGACAACCGGCAAATCCTGGAAAAATTGAGTGGGCGATATTCTATCACTCCAGCCTGATTCCTCAATGTAGTTCGGGTTGCTACATGATGCATTATTGTTTTCGTTGAGAAATTGCGCAACGCGGTCTGTTTTGCGATCATCCTGCTTAATTTTACGACGAACAAACAAATTCTTTAGAAAATGCGTTGACTCATTTCCAACTCTCCCTATAATGCGACTCCACACAGCGGGGGTGATTAGCTCAGCTGGGAGAGCACCTC
>NZ_AEJZ01000234.1:0-8497 GCF_000208525.1 Escherichia sp. TW14182 | reverse complement strand
GCAGGACGCCCGCCATAAACTGCCAGGCATAAGATAAAGCAGAAGGCCATCCGGAAGGATGGCCTTTTTGCGTTGCTGCAGAAAGAATGCCGGATGCGACGCTTGGGCATCTTATCCGTCCTACGCAGGGTTACGGTAGGGGGCAACAGCGCATTACTCCCCCACATACGCCAGATTCAGCAACGGATACGGTTTCCCCAAATCGTCCACCTCAGAGCGTCCTGTAACCTTAAACCCCATCTTCTTATAGAACCCAACCGCCTGCGTATTTTGCTCATTAACGTTGGTTGTCAGTTCTGGTGCCCTTGAGAGCGCATGTTTCACCAGCATTCGACCCACGCCAGCGCCACGCACATCAGGATCGATAAACAGCGCATCCATATGCTGTCCGCTTAGCAACATAAACCCAACCGGCCGATCCCGCTCATTAACCGCGACCCACAATGGCGCTTCCGGCAGAAACGAACGTACCAGTTCTTCCAGTTCAGCCCGATACTCTGCTGATAAAAAATCATGGGTGGCATCGACAGAACGACACCAAATTGCAACCAGCTCTTCCCCTTCCTCATGCCGTGAGCGGCGAATACTAATAACCATTTTCTCTCCTTTTATTGGTGCTTATATCCTAACGCAATCTTTTCCTTGAAACTTTCTCACCTTCGACATGCAGGCTCGACATTGACAAATTTTCTGGTTATCTTCAGCTATCTGGATGTCTAAACGTATAAGCGTATGTAAAGAGGTAATCAGGTTATGCCGATTCGTGTGCCGGACGAGCTGCCCGCCGTCAATTTCTTGCGTGAGGAAAATGTCTTTGTGATGACAACTTCTCGCGCGTCTGGTCAGGAAATTCGTCCGCTAAAGGTGCTTATCCTTAACCTGATGCCGAAGAAGATCGAAACTGAAAATCAGTTTTTACGCCTGCTTTCAAACTCACCTTTGCAGGTCGATATTCAGCTGTTGCGCATCGATTCCCGTGAATCGCGCAACACGCCCGCAGAGCATCTGAATAATTTTTACTGCAACTTTGAAGATATTCAGGAACAAAACTTTGACGGTCTGATTGTAACTGGCGCGCCACTGGGTCTGGTGGAGTTTAATGACGTCGCTTACTGGCCGCAGATCAAACAGGTGCTGGAGTGGTCGAAAGATCACGTCACCTCAACGCTGTTTGTCTGTTGGGCGGTTCAGGCCGCGCTCAATATCCTCTACGGCATTCCTAAGCAAACCCGCACCGACAAACTCTCTGGCGTTTACGAGCATCATATTCTCCATCCCCATGCGCTTCTGACGCGTGGCTTTGATGATTCATTTCTGGCGCCACATTCGCGTTATGCAGACTTTCCGGCAGCGTTGATTCGTGATTACACCGATCTGGAAATTCTGGCGGAGACAGAAGAAGGGGACGCATATCTGTTTGCCAGCAAAGATAAGCGCATTGCCTTTGTAACGGGGCATCCGGAATACGATGCGCAAACGCTGGCACAGGAATATTTCCGCGATGTGGAAGCCGGGCTAAATCCGGATGTTCCGTATAACTATTTCCCGCACAACGACCCGCAAAACAAACCGCGAGCGAGCTGGCGTAGCCACGGCAATTTGCTGTTTACCAACTGGCTCAACTATTACGTTTACCAGATCACGCCATACGATCTACGCCATATGAATCCTACGCTGGATTAATCTTCTGCTGAGCTCGATCGTTAAGCGATTCAGCACCTTACCTCAGGCACCTTCGGGTGCCTTTTTTATTTCCGAAACACACCGCAACAGGTGAATAAATTTTATTCTTATTGTTATCAGTAAGTTAAATGCAATTTAAATTAAAAATGGAAATTGTTTTTGATTTTGCATTTTAAATGAGTAGTCTTAGTTGTGCTGAACGAAAAGCGCACAACGATCCTTCGTTCACAGTGGGGAAGTTTTCGGATCCATGACGAGGAGCTGCACGATGACTGAACAGGCAACAACAACCGATGAACTGGCTTTCACAAGGCCGTATGGCGAGCAGGAGAAGCAAATTCTTACTGCCGAAGCGGTAGAATTTCTGACTGAGCTGGTGACGCATTTTACGCCACAACGCAATAAACTTCTGGCAGCGCGCATTCAGCAGCAGCAAGATATTGATAACGGAACGTTGCCTGATTTTATTTCGGAAACAGCTTCCATTCGTGATGCTGGCTGGAAAATTCGCGGGATTCCTGCGGACTTAGAAGATCGTCGGGTAGAGATAACTGGCCCGGTAGAGCGCAAGATGGTGATCAACGCGCTCAACGCCAATGTGAAAGTCTTTATGGCCGATTTCGAAGATTCACTGGCTCCGGACTGGAACAAAGTGATCGACGGGCAAATTAACCTGCGTGATGCGGTTAACGGCACCATCAGTTACACCAACGAATCCGGCAAAATTTATCAACTCAAACCCAATCCGGCTGTTTTAATTTGTCGGGTACGCGGTCTGCACTTGCCGGAAAAACATGTCACCTGGCGCGGCGAAGCGATCCCAGGCAGCCTGTTTGATTTTGCCCTCTATTTCTTCCACAACTACCAGGCGCTATTAGCAAAAGGCAGCGGTCCCTATTTCTATCTGCCGAAAACCCAGTCCTGGCAGGAAGCGGCCTGGTGGAGCGAAGTCTTTAGCTATGCCGAAGATCGCTTTAATCTGCCGCGCGGCACTATCAAGTCGACGTTGCTGATCGAAACGCTGCCTGCCGTGTTCCAGATGGACGAAATTCTCTATGCGTTGCGCGACCATATTGTGGGTCTGAATTGCGGTCGCTGGGATTACATCTTCAGCTATATCAAAACGTTGAAAAACTATTCCGATCGTGTCCTGCCAGACAGACAGGCTGTGACGATGGATAAACCGTTCCTTAATGCCTACTCACGCCTGTTAATCAAAACCTGCCATAAACGCGGCGCATTTGCGATGGGCGGCATGGCGGCGTTTATTCCGAGCAAAGATGAAGAGCGCAATAACCAGGTGCTCAACAAAGTGAAAGCGGATAAATCGCTGGAAGCGAATAACGGTCACGATGGCACATGGATCGCCCATCCAGGCCTTGCTGATACCGCAATGGCGGTTTTCAACGACATCCTCGGCTCCCGCAAAAATCAGCTTGAGGTGATGCGCGAAAAAGACGCGCCGATTACCGCCGATCAACTGCTGGCACCTTGTGACGGTGAACGCACCGAAGAAGGTATGCGCGCCAATATTCGCGTAGCCGTCCAGTACATCGAGGCATGGATCTCCGGCAACGGTTGTGTGCCGATTTATGGCCTGATGGAAGATGCGGCGACGGCTGAAATCTCCCGTACTTCCATCTGGCAGTGGATCCATCATCAAAAAACCTTGAGTAATGGCAAACCGGTGACCAAAGCCCTGTTCCGCCAGATGCTGGGGGAAGAGATGAAGGTCATTGCCAGCGAACTGGGCGAAGAGCGTTTCTCCCAGGGGCGTTTTGACGACGCCGCACGCCTGATGGAACAGATCACCACTTCTGATGAGTTAATTGATTTCCTGACCCTGCCAGGCTACCGCCTGTTAGCGTAAACCACCACATAACTATGGAGCATCTGCACATGAAAACCCGTACACAACAAATTGAAGAATTACAGAAAGAGTGGACTCAACCGCGTTGGGAAGGCATTACCCGTCCGTACAGCGCGGAAGATGTGGTGAAATTACGCGGTTCGGTCAATCCGGAATGTACGCTGGCGCAACTGGGTGCGGCGAAAATGTGGCGTCTGCTGCACGGCGAGTCGAAAAAAGGCTACATCAACAGCCTCGGTGCACTGACTGGCGGTCAGGCGCTGCAACAGGCGAAAGCGGGTATCGAAGCGGTTTACCTGTCTGGCTGGCAGGTAGCGGCGGACGCTAACCTGGCAGCCAGCATGTATCCGGACCAGTCGCTCTACCCGGCAAACTCGGTGCCTGCAGTGGTGGAGCGGATCAACAACACCTTCCGTCGTGCGGATCAGATCCAGTGGTCTGCTGGCATTGAGCCGGGCGATCCGCGCTATGTCGATTACTTCCTGCCGATCGTTGCCGATGCGGAAGCCGGTTTTGGCGGTGTACTTAATGCCTTTGAACTGATGAAAGCGATGATTGAAGCCGGTGCAGCGGCAGTTCACTTCGAAGATCAGCTCGCTTCAGTGAAAAAATGTGGTCATATGGGCGGCAAAGTGCTGGTGCCGACTCAGGAAGCGATCCAGAAACTGGTCGCTGCGCGCCTGGCTGCCGATGTTACGGGAGTACCAACCCTGCTGGTTGCTCGTACCGATGCCGATGCGGCGGATCTGATCACCTCCGATTGCGACCCGTATGACAGCGAATTTATTACCGGCGAGCGTACCAGTGAAGGCTTCTTCCGTACTCATGCTGGCATTGAGCAAGCGATCAGCCGTGGTCTGGCGTATGCGCCGTATGCCGACCTGGTTTGGTGTGAAACTTCCACGCCAGACCTGGAACTGGCGCGTCGCTTTGCGGAAGCTATCCACGCGAAATATCCGGGCAAGCTGCTGGCTTATAACTGTTCGCCGTCGTTCAACTGGCAGAAAAACCTCGACGACAAAACTATTGCCAGCTTCCAGCAGCAGTTGTCGGATATGGGCTACAAATTCCAGTTCATCACCCTGGCCGGTATCCACAGCATGTGGTTCAACATGTTCGATCTGGCAAACGCCTATGCGCAGGGTGAAGGTATGAAGCACTATGTTGAGAAAGTGCAGCAGCCGGAATTTGCTGCCGCGAAAGATGGCTATACCTTCGTTTCTCACCAGCAGGAAGTGGGTACGGGTTACTTCGATAAAGTGACGACCATTATTCAGGGCGGCACGTCGTCGGTTACCGCACTGACGGGTTCCACCGAAGAATCGCAGTTCTAAGCAACCGACAAACGTTGCTGACTGTAGGCCGGATAAGGCGTTTACGCCGCATCCGGCAATCAGCGCATGATGCGACGCTTGCGCGTCTTATCATGCCTACAAATGTTGCAGACGCGTAGGCCGGATAAGGCGTTCACGCCGCATCCGGCAATCGGCGCATGATGCCTGATGTGACGCTTGCGCGTCTTTTCCGGTAATTCTCTGCTCCCTGATGAGGGCAACAAATGCCGCGTGGCCTGGAATTACTGATTGCACAAACGATTTTGCAAGGTTTTGACGCCCAGTATGGTCGATTCCTCGAAGTGACTTCCGGGGCGCAGCAGCGTTTCGAACAAGCCGACTGGCACGCTGTCCAGCAGGCGATGAAAAACCGTATCCATCTTTATGATCATCACGTTGGTCTGGTGGTGGAGCAATTGCGCTGTATCACCAACGGGCAAAGCACGGACGCGGCATTTTTACTACACGTCAAAGAGCATTACACCCGGCTGTTGCCGGATTACCCGCGCTTCGAGATTGCGGAGAGCTTTTTTAACTCCGTGTACTGTCGGTTATTTGACCACCGCTCGCTTACTCCCGAGCGGCTTTTTATCTTTAGCTCCCAGCCAGAGCGCCGCTTTCGTACCATTCCACGCCCACTGGCGAAAGATTTCTACCCCGATCACGGCTGGGAATCTTTGCTGATGCGCGTTATCAGCGACCTGCCGTTGCGTCTGCGCTGGCAAAATAAAAGCCGTGACATTCATTACATCATTCGCCATCTGACGGAAACGCTGGGGACAGACAACCTCGCCGAAAGCCATCTACAGGTGGCGAACGAACTGTTTTATCGCAATAAAGCCGCCTGGCTGGTGGGCAAACTGATCACGCCTTCCGGCACGTTGCCATTTTTGCTGCCGATCCACCAGACGGACGACGGCGAGTTGTTTATTGATACCTGCCTGACGACGACCGCCGAAGCGAGCATCGTCTTTGGCTTCGCGCGATCCTATTTTATGGTTTACGCGCCGCTGCCTGCTGCGCTGGTCGAATGGTTACGGGAAATTCTGCCGGGAAAAACCACCGCAGAACTGTATATGGCTATCGGCTGCCAGAAACACGCCAAAACCGAAAGTTACCGCGAATATCTCGTTTATCTACAGGGCTGTAATGAACAGTTTATTGAAGCGCCGGGCATTCGTGGAATGGTGATGCTGGTGTTCACGCTACCGGGCTTTGACCGGGTATTCAAAGTGATCAAAGATAAATTCGCGCCGCAGAAAGAGATGTCTGCTGCTCACGTCCGCGCCTGCTATCAACTGGTTAAGGAGCACGATCGCGTAGGGCGAATGGCAGATACCCAGGAGTTTGAAAACTTTGTGCTGGAGAAGCGGCATATTTCTCCAGCATTAATGGAATTACTGCTCCAGGAAGCGCCGGAAAAAATCACCGATCTTGGAGAACAAATTGTGATTCGCCATCTCTATATCGAACGGCGGATGGTGCCGCTCAATATCTGGCTTGAGCAAGTTGAAGGGCAGCAACTGCGCGACGCTATTGAAGAGTATGGCAACGCCATTCGCCAGCTTGCCGCCGCCAATATCTTCCCAGGCGACATGCTATTTAAAAACTTTGGCGTCACTCGTCACGGTCGCGTGGTGTTTTATGATTACGACGAAATTTGCTACATGACGGAAGTTAATTTCCGTGACATCCCGCCGCCGCGCTACCCGGAAGACGAACTCGCCAGCGAACCGTGGTACAGCGTCTCGCCAGGCGATGTTTTCCCGGAAGAGTTCCGTCACTGGTTATGTGCCGATCCGCGCATTGGCTCGCTGTTTGAAGATATGCACGCTGACTTGTTCCGCGCCGATTATTGGCGCGCCTTACAAAAACGTATCCGCGAGGGGCATGTAGAAGATGTCTATGCTTATCGGCGCAGGCAGCGGTTTAGCGTGCGGTTTGTATAAATCGGAGGCGAAAAGTTACCGCATTCCACCATATGCCAGCGTCACTTCCTTCGCCGCTTTAATCACCATCGCGCCGAACTCGGTTACGCGGTCATCGGTAATACGTGAAATCGGCCCGGAAATCGAAATTGCGGCAAACGGTTCGCGGTGCTCATCGAAAATACACGCCGCGAGACAACGCAGTCCCAGCGCATGTTCCTCATCATCAAACGAATAACCTCGTTTGCGCGTTTGCGCGAGATCTTCTTTTAAATGCACAGGAGAAACCAGCGTTGCGTGGGTATAGGCATGTAAACCTTTGCGATGCAGCAGCTTCGTCACCTGGTCTTCGCTCAGTTGGGCTAAAAAGGCTTTACCGGCACCGGAAGCGTGCATCGGTAATTTACCGCCGATAGGGGCGGACATACGCATCAGATGCGTACACTGTACCTGGTCGATAATAATCGCTTCGTGATCGCTTTGATCGAGCACCGCCATATTGACCGTTTCGCCAGACTCTTCCATCAGATTACGCAGAATAGGATGGACAATGGCTAACAAATTACGGCTCTGGAGAAAGCTGCTGCCGACCATAAAAGCATGTGCGCCTATCGCCCAGTGACCCAGTTCGCCAACCTGACGGACAAAGCCTTGTTGCTGCATGGTTGTGAGCAATCGATGGGTAGTAGAGTTGGGTAATCCGGCTTGTTGCGCCAGTTCGGTTAACGCCACGCTGCCATTGGATTCGGCAATCCACTCCAGTAATTTCAGCCCACGCGTTAAAGACTGAACCTGTCCAGTCGCAGGTGTGGTGGCAACGGCGGGTTTTCTGCCGCGTTTTGCGGGAATGGGTGCGACCATGACAGCCTCCTTTTTCTGTATCGTGGAAATCATTTTCATTTTTATTGTTAGCTAATGCAATAGTTACTGAACTGATCCGATGAGTTAATGTTGAACAAATCTCATGTTGTGTGGTGGTCGCTTTTACCGCAGATGCGTTTATGCCAGTATGGTTTGTTGAATTTTTATTAAATCTGGGTTGAGCGTGTCGGGAGCAAGTGTGAGCAGCAAAGTGGAACAACTGCGTGCGCAGTTAAATGAACGTATTCTGGTGCTGGACGGCGGTATGGGCACCATGATCCAGAGCTATCGACTGAACGAAGCCGATTTTCGTGGTGAACGCTTTGCCGACTGGCCATGCGATCTCAAAGGCAACAACGACCTGCTGGTGCTCAGTAAACCGGACGTGATCGCCGCTATCCACAACGCTTACTTTGAAGCAGGCGCGGATATCATCGAAACCAACACCTTCAACTCCACGACCATTGCGATGGCGGATTACCAGATGGAATCCCTGTCGGCAGAGATCAACTTTGCTGCGGCGAAACTGGCGCGTGCCTGTGCCGACGAGTGGAGCGCCCGCACGCCGGATAAACCGCGCTATGTTGCCGGCGTTCTCGGCCCAACCAACCGCACAGCATCTATTTCTCCGGACGTAAACGATCCGGCATTCCGTAACATCACCTTTGATCAGCTGGTGGCAGCCTATCGCGAATCTACCAAAGCACTGGTGGAAGGCGGTGTAGACCTGATTCTGATTGAAACCGTCTTCGACACCCTCAACGCCAAAGCGGCGGTATTTGCGGTGAAAACGGAGTTTGAAGCCCTGGGCTTTGAACTGC
>NZ_AEJZ01000235.1:0-15383 GCF_000208525.1 Escherichia sp. TW14182 | reverse complement strand
GAGGATAGCGTCATTGTGCTGGCGCAAGTCGACGCGTTTCATTGCCAGCGTCACCAGTTGGCTGCCGGAAGCGCGGATCGCCTCCACCATCAGTTGTGAAGAGGCGAATTTCCCGGTGCCGGTAAACAGATGTGAATCAAACATTTTGTCCGCGATACGTAACATCTCAACCTCCTGCAATAACCTGAAAAAGCAGGATCTGGTCGCCATCCTGCACGATATGTTGCGCCCATTGCTCGCGCGGGACGATTTGCTGATTAATCGCCAGCGCCGCGCCTGCTTTTAGCTGATCGAGTTGTTCCAGCAGTTCGTGAACAGTTTGTCCGGTGGCACACTGCATCGGTTGATCGTTAAACAGAATCTGCATTGCGCCCTCCGCATACCGGACATCCGTTGGCGCGGCGCAACAACAGGCTGCGCCACTGGCTGGATTTACCGTCGAACAGTCGCAGTTCTCCTGTAGGCGTCTCTATACCGCTCAATAACTTAATCGCTTCCAGTGCCTGCAATGTCCCCATGACCCCGACCACCGGGCCAACCACGCCTGCCGTGCGGCAGTTGCGTTCTGGCTCCTGGTTATCTGGCCACAGGCAGCGGTAACACCCCTGCTCCCAGGGCGGCGTCAGTACCATCAACTGACCGCCAAATCCGACCGCGCTGGCGGTGATAAGTGGGGTGTTCAGTGCCACGCAGGCGGCATTAATCTCCTGGCGAGTCGCCATATTGTCGGTACAGTCGAGCACCACATCGGCTTGTGCAACCGTATCTTTTAACGCCTCACCCGTTAACCGTTGTTGTAGTGCTGTCAGTTGAATATCGGGATTCAACTGTGTCAGTCGCTGATGGCTGACCTGCGATTTCGGGCGATCGATATCTTCAGTGGTAAAGAGGATTTGTCGTTGCAGATTGCTTAAATGCACATCGTCGTCATCTGCCAGTACCAGTGTCCCGACGCCAGCGCCCGCCAGGTATAGCGCAGCAGGTGTACCCAGCCCGCCAAGACCGATAATCAGCACCTGGCTGTCGAGCAGTTTTTGCTGCCCGTCAAGAGCGATATCGTCGAGCAGGATTTGACGGCTGTAACGCATAAAGTCACGGTCATTCATCGCCAACTCCTGCAATTTCCAGCAATTGTGCAGTTGCCAAACGCCAGTCTGCCGCCTGGGTAATGGCACTGACGACGGCGATACTGCCGACACCCGTCGCCATCACCGCAGGCGCGCGTGCCAGACTGATACCGCCAATCGCCACGGTGGGATAATCCACCAGACGCTCAATGTGCCGTGTCAACTGCTCTAGCCCCTGCGGTGCAGAAGGCATCTGTTTGGTTTGTGTCGGAAACACATGTCCCAGCGCGATATAAGAAGGTCGTGCTGCCAGCGCAACGTCGATTTCCATATCGTCATGGGTCGAAACCCCCAGCCGCAGACCAGCCGCGCGGATGGCGCTGAGATCGGTAGATTGCAAATCTTCCTGCCCCAGATGGACGCCATACGCCTGATGCTTGATCGCCAGCCGCCAGTAATCATTAATAAACAGCCGCGCGTTATAGCGGCGACCCAGCTCAATTGCCGCTACTACATCGGCTTCCACCTCTTCATCGCGCTGATCTTTGATGCGTAGCTGGAGGGTTCGCACGCCAGCGTCCAGCAGACGTTCGATCCACTGTACGCTGTCCACCACCGGGTACAGCCCTAAACGAAAAGGTACAGGAGGAAAATCAGGCTGATACATCACGCTTCCTCCTTACGCAGATAGATTTCTCCGCCTCTGGCGCGGAAGTTCTCCGACATATCCGCCATTCCCACTTCAATGGTTTGCGCGGCGGCGTAATCACGTACTTCCTGGCTGATTTTCATCGAGCAGTATTTCGGCCCACACATGGAGCAAAAATGGGCGACTTTACCGGACTCTTGCGGCAGGGTTTCATCGTGGTAAGCGCGAGCGGTAAATGGGTCGAGAGCCAGATTAAACTGGTCTTCCCAACGAAATTCGAAGCGGGCTTTCGACATGGCGTTATCGCGAATTTGCGCGCCCGGATGCCCTTTTGCCAGGTCGGCAGCGTGGGCGGCAATCTTATAGGTGATAAGCCCTTGCTTAACGTCTTCTTTATTGGGCAGACCCAGGTGCTCTTTCGGCGTTACGTAACAGAGCATCGCGCAGCCAAACCAGCCGATCATCGCCGCACCAATCCCCGACGTGAAGTGGTCATAGCCTGGTGCAATATCGGTGGTCAGCGGCCCGAGGGTATAGAACGGCGCTTCATGGCAGTGCTCTAACTCCTCGGTCATATTACGGCGAATCATCTGCATCGGCACATGCCCGGGGCCTTCAATCATCACCTGTACGTCATATTCCCAGGCGATTTTGGTCAGTTCGCCCAGCGTATGCAGCTCGGCAAACTGCGCTTCATCGTTGGCGTCCTGAATCGAACCGGGGCGCAGGCCGTCGCCCAGCGACAGCGAAACGTCATAAGCAGCGCAGATTTCACAAATTTCGCGGAAATGTTGATAAAGGAAATTTTCCTGATGATGGGAGAGGCACCATTTCGCCATAATCGAACCGCCGCGCGAGACGATACCGGTCAGGCGTTTCGCGGTCATCGGCACATAGCGCAGGAGAACGCCTGCATGAATCGTGAAATAATCCACGCCCTGTTCGGCCTGTTCCAGCAGCGTGTCGCGGAACGCTTCCCAGGTAAGATCTTCAGCGATCCCATTAACCTTCTCCAGTGCCTGGTAGATCGGCACAGTACCGATTGGCACCGGGCTGTTACGCAAAATCCATTCGCGGGTTTCGTGAATATAGCGACCGGTGGAAAGATCCATCACCGTATCCGCTCCCCAGCGCGTAGACCACACCAGCTTTTCCACTTCTTCTTCGATGGAAGAGGTGACCGCCGAGTTGCCGATATTAGCGTTCACTTTCACCAGAAAGTTGCGGCCGATGATCATCGGCTCTGATTCAGGATGATTAATGTTGGCGGGGATAATGGCGCGTCCGGCAGCGACTTCATCACGGACAAATTCCGCAGTGATATTTTCCGGCAGACGTGCGCCAAAGCTCATTCCCGGATGCTGGTGGCGCAAAACTTCGCTGCGGATGCGCTCGCGTCCCATATTCTCGCGAATGGCGATGAATTCCATCTCCGGTGTGATGATGCCTTGACGGGCGTAGTGCAATTGTGTGACGCGGTGGCCTGCTTTGGCGCGTTTTGGCGTTAATACGCCGCTAAAACGCAGCTCTTCGAGGCCATCATCTGCCAGCCGCGCTTTAGTGTAATCGGAACTGCGCACGGTAAGTTCTTCGCTATCGCCGCGTGCGTCGATCCACGGCTGACGCAGTTTTGCCAGCCCTTGCTGAACGTTAATGGCGATTTGCGGATCGCCATATGGGCCGGAGGTGTCATAAACCGGAATCGCTTCGTTTTCTTCGTACTGCGGCTGTTCTTTGCTGCCGCCGATTAGCGTCGGGCTAAGCTGGATCTCACGCATCGGCACGCGCACGCCGGGTTGTGTGCCAGTGATATAAATGCGTTTTGAGTTGGGAAAGGCGGTGCCTTCCAGGGTGTCGATAAAATGTTGCGCCTGGGCGCGTTGTTCGCGGCGGGTCAGTTTTATTGCAGACATAGCTCATTCCAAAAGTTAAGGACGTGGCTTGTCAGACGACGGATGAAGCAAGAGACGATCGCCGCAAAGGCGATACGGTAGCAGATTAACTCTTGTTCCCTTCGCAGGTATTAGCCTGATCAGGTTCCGCGGATCCCGAATGAACGGTCTCAGCCAGTTAAGGCACTCCGACAAGAAATTAGCCCCGAAAACGGGGCGTTGAATGTAAATTACGCGTTAACAGCGCAGAACTCAAGCAAGATGTTTGACGCGGGCGGCGTCAAGCACCAGCAGAATCAGCTTATCTTCCAGCACAAAGCGCGCTTCCAGCGCCTCGCCGATGTCAGATAAAACCTGTTGAAATTCAAGGTAATTATCATGATCGATGGCGGTTTCCAGGCTGGAATCGTAGTAATCCATAATCTGTTGCGTATTGGCTTCGAGTTGCGGCCAAATCTTCGCGGCATGAGCGAGCTGCCCGTTGCCTTCCAGCTTATGAAGAATGCGCTCATAAATGCTGAAATGTCCGGCAGACAAGTAATCGACCAGACTCTGGCAAAAATCATCAAGGGCTTTTTCGTTTAGCCTCATGTACGATTCTTTGCCAGGCTTAATGCCAACCAGATTGTAGTAAGCCACGAGCAGATGCTTACGTACATGTAGCCAGCGATCAACCAGTTTGTTACTTCCTCTGACGTGCTCCGTCAGGTTATCGAGCTGGTTAAGCATGATTGACTCCGCAAGTTTGTATTCAAAAACTGCTCAGTGAGAAATGTAAAAACCATGTTAAACATGCCAGTGATGCAAAGGTAGTGCAAGAGCTATGGATCGTATAATTGAAAAATTAGATCACGGCTGGTGGGTCGTCAGTCATGAGCAAAAATTATGGTTGCCGAAGGGAGAATTGCCATATGGCAAAGCGGCAAATTTCGATCTTGTGGGTCAGCGCGCACTGCATATCGGCGAATGGCAAGGAGAACCTGTTTGGCTGGTGCAACAGCAGCGCCGCCATGATATGGGTTCGGTGCGCCAGGTCATTGATCTGGACGTCGGGCTATTTCAACTAGCCGGACGCGGCGTGCAACTGGCGGAGTTTTACCGCTCGCATAAATACTGCGGGTATTGCGGGCATGAAATGTATCCGAGCAAAACAGAATGGGCGATGCTGTGCAGCCACTGCCGTGAGCGTTACTACCCGCAAATCGCCCCCTGCATTATTGTTGCCATCCGTCGTGATGATTCGATTCTGCTCGCTCAGCATACCCGCCATCGTAACGGTGTCCATACGGTACTTGCCGGATTCGTCGAAGTGGGCGAAACCCTCGAACAGGCGGTCGCGCGGGAAGTGATGGAAGAGAGTGGCATCAAAGTCAAAAACCTGCGTTACGTGACTTCTCAGCCGTGGCCATTTCCTCAGTCATTAATGACTGCGTTTATGGCGGACTATGAGAGCGGCGACATCGTGATTGATCCAAAAGAACTGCTGGAGGCGAACTGGTATCGTTACGACGATTTACCCTTACTGCCACCTCCTGGCACCGTGGCGCGCCGCCTGATAGAAGATACGGTGGCGATGTGTCGGGCAGAGTATGAGTGATGATACACTGACCGCCTGACGCACTAAGGAACAGCCAAAATGACCGAACTTAAAAACGATCGTTATCTGCGGGCGCTGCTGCGCCAGCCCGTTGATGTCACTCCAGTATGGATGATGCGCCAGGCGGGTCGCTATCTACCAGAATATAAAGCCACGCGTGCTCAGGCGGGCGATTTTATGTCGCTTTGCAAAAACGCCGAACTGGCGTGCGAAGTGACTTTGCAGCCGCTGCGTCGCTATCCGTTGGACGCGGCGATCCTCTTTTCCGATATCCTCACCGTTCCGGACGCGATGGGATTAGGGCTCTATTTTGAAGCCGGAGAAGGTCCTCGTTTTACCTCGCCAGTCACCTGCAAAGCTGACGTTGATAAACTGCCAATTCCGGATCCGGAAGATGAACTGGGTTACGTGATGAACGCGGTGCGTACCATTCGCCGCGAACTGAAAGGCGAAGTGCCGCTGATTGGTTTTTCCGGCAGTCCGTGGACGCTGGCGACCTACATGGTGGAAGGCGGCAGCAGCAAAGCCTTCACCGTGATCAAAAAAATGATGTATGCCGATCCGCAGGCGTTACACGCGTTACTCGATAAACTGGCGAAAAGCGTCACCCTGTATCTGAATGCGCAGATTAAAGCCGGTGCCCAGGCGGTGATGATTTTCGACACCTGGGGCGGCGTGCTTACCGGGCGCGATTATCAACAGTTCTCGCTCTATTACATGCATAAAATTGTTGATGGTTTATTGCGTGAAAACGACGGTCGCCGCGTGCCCGTCACGCTGTTTACCAAAGGTGGCGGACAGTGGCTGGAAGCCATGGCAGAAACCGGTTGCGATGCGCTGGGACTGGACTGGACAACCGACATCGCCGATGCGCGCCGCCGCGTGGGCAATAAAGTCGCATTGCAGGGCAATATGGACCCGTCGATGCTGTACGCGCCACCAGCCCGAATTGAAGAAGAAGTAGCGACTATACTTGCAGGTTTCGGTCACGGTGAAGGTCATGTCTTTAACCTTGGTCACGGCATTCACCAGGATGTGCCGCCAGAACATGCTGGCGTGTTTGTGGAGGCAGTGCATCGGTTATCTGAACAATATCACCGCTAAGGAGTAATTATGGATCTCGCGTCATTACGCGCTCAACAAATCGAACTGGCTTCTTCTGTGATCCGCGAGGATCGACTCGATAAAGATCCACCGGATCTGATCGCCGGAGCCGATGTCGGGTTTGAACAGGGTGGAGAAGTGACGCGAGCGGCGATGGTGCTGCTGAAATATCCCACTCTTGAGTTGGTGGAGTATAAAGTGGCACGCATTGCTACCACCATGCCTTACATCCCGGGGTTTCTCTCCTTCCGTGAATATCCTGCCCTGCTGGCAGCGTGGGAGATGCTGTCACAAAAGCCGGATTTAGTGTTTGTTGATGGCCACGGGATCTCGCATCCGCGCCGCCTTGGCGTCGCCAGCCATTTTGGCTTATTAGTGGATGTACCGACCATTGGCGTGGCGAAAAAACGACTATGCGGTAAATTCGAACCGCTCTCCAACGAACCGGGCGCGCTGGCGCCGCTGATGGATAAAGGTGAGCAGCTGGCCTGGGTCTGGCGCAGCAAAGCACGCTGCAACCCGCTGTTTATCGCTACGGGTCATCGGGTCAGCGTGGATAGCGCGCTGGCGTGGGTACAACGCTGCATGAAAGGCTATCGTCTGCCAGAGCCAACGCGCTGGGCGGATGCCGTGGCCTCGGAACGTCCGGCATTTGTGCGCTATACAGCAAATCAGCCCTAATTCAGGTAAACTGCGGATAATTTCCGTATTTGAGAACTCAACATGTTACAAAACCCGATTCATCTGCGTCTGGAGCGCCTGGAAAGCTGGCAGCACGTCACTTTCATGGCTTGCTTATGCGAACGCATGTACCCCAATTACGCCATGTTCTGCCAGCAAACCGGTTTTGGTGATGGGCAAATTTACCGCCGTATTCTCGATCTCATCTGGGAAACACTGACCGTCAAAGACGCAAAAGTGAATTTCGACAGCCAACTGGAGAAATTTGAGGAAGCGATTCCTTCAGCGGACGATTTCGATCTGTACGGCGTTTATCCGGCAATTGATGCCTGCGTGGCGTTAAGTGAACTGGTTCATTCGCGTTTGAGTGGCGAAACGCTCGAACACGCGGTGGAAGTGAGTAAGACCTCCATCACTACCGTTGCGATGCTGGAAATGACTCAGGCTGGTCGCGAAATGAGCGATGAAGAGCTGAAAGAAAACCCAGCCGTTGAGCAAGAATGGGACATTCAGTGGGAAATATTCCGACTTTTAGCCGAGTGTGAAGAACGCGACATCGAGCTGATAAAAGGCCTTAGGGCAGACCTGCGTGAGGCGGGTGAGAGCAATATTGGTATAATTTTTCAGCAATAAGACCAGAAAACGTGAATTAACGCCTGATTTGTCGTACCTGGAGTCTTCCCTTTCGCCCCCCGTCTGGTCTACATTTGGGGGGCGAAAAAAAGTGGCTATCGGTGCGTGTATGCAGGAGAGTGCTATTCTGGCATTTCCGTCGCACTCGATGCTTAGCAAGCGATAAACACATTGTAAGGATAACTTATGAACAAGACTCAACTGATTGATGTAATTGCAGAGAAAGCAGAACTGTCCAAAACCCAGGCTAAAGCTGCTCTGGAGTCCACTCTGGCTGCAATTACTGAGTCTCTGAAAGAAGGCGATGCTGTACAACTGGTTGGTTTCGGAACCTTCAAAGTGAACCACCGCGCTGAGCGTACTGGCCGCAACCCGCAGACCGGTAAAGAAATCAAAATCGCCGCAGCTAACGTACCGGCATTTGTTTCTGGCAAGGCACTGAAAGACGCAGTTAAGTAAGATTGCGTGGCAGTGAACAGTTTTAACGAAGGGGTGGTTTCACCCCTTTTGTCTTTCTGGCGTCACTCATTGATGCTGGCAGGTGTACTGTTTCTCACTGCCTGTAGCCACAACTCTTCACTTCCTCCCTTTACTGCCAGTGGTTTTGCTGAAGACCAGGGCGCGGTACGTATCTGGCGAAAAGACAGCGGTGACAATGTGCATTTGCTTGCTGTGTTCAGCCCGTGGCGCAATGGCGATACCACGACGCGAGAGTATCGCTGGCAGGGCGATAACCTCACACTTATCAATATCAACGTCTACAGTAAACCGCCGGTGAACATTCGCGCGCGTTTTGACGATCGCGGCGACCTGAGCTTTATGCAACGTGAATCCGACGGGGAAAAGCAGCAGCTTTCTAACGACCAAATCGATTTATACCGTTATCGCGCTGACCAAATCCGCCAGATTAGCGATGCTTTACGCCAGGGGAGAGTGGTGCTGCGTCAGGGACGCTGGCATGAGATGGAACAGACCGTAACCACCTGCGAAGGGCAAACCATTAAACCTGATTTAGATTCGCAGGCGATAGCGCATATCGAGCGCCGCCAGAGCAGCTCTTCTGTTGATGTCAGCGTGGCATGGCTGGAAGCGCCCGAAGGTTCGCAATTACTGTTAGTGGCAAACTCTGATTTCTGTCGCTGGCAACCCAACGAGAAAACGTTCTGATTTACCAGTGACCCATACCCATATGACCGCCACCACCGCAGCCGCCGTAACCCATGCCCATTCCTGCACCGCGCGGAATACCCGCTTCAGCCATCGCGATATCCCGTTTCACCCGTAACTCATCTAACGACTGACGCAAAGTCTCCATCTCTTTGGCGACCGCATTAATTTTGCTGCTATCCGGTGGGTTAGCGGCTAACAGAGCGTTGTATTCATAACGCTTCGTCACCAGTTGCTGTTGCAGCGCGCTGCTTTGAGCATAAAAGTCATTATGGATTTTCTGCCACGCCGTCTGTTGTTCGCTGGTCAAAGGCGCGGAATTTTGCTGCCACATACCGTGTCCGCCGTGAGCAAATGCAGATGTCGATCCCATCGCCATTGCTGAAAGCGCCATCATCACCAGGGCAATTTTCGTGTTCCGTTTCATGGTTAATCCTCCAGTGGTTGTCTTACTTTGGGTATTGCATCTTCCGTGCCAACGACGAAACGCTGACGTGACGGGAAATCTGGCATGATAAGCGAGTAAAAATGACTCGCCTGATGTGGGTAGCGAGTCATTTTTACTCATTGAAACATAAGCGTTTGTGTTACAGCGCAGGGTAAACGCTGATCAAAGATGGCATGATTTCTGCTGTCAAAAAGGGATGAACAGGCAAAAAAGAAGAAGATGCGTTTTATGCAACGTTCTAAAGACTCCTTAGCCAAATGGTTAAGCGCCATCCTCCCCGTGGCCATTGTTGGGCTGGTGGGGCTGTTTGCGGTGACAGTGATTCGCGATTATGGGCGCGAGACTGCCGCCGCCAGACAAACGCTTCTGGAAAAAGGCAGTGTACTTATCCGTGCTCTCGAATCCGGCTCGCGCGTCGGCATGGGGTTGCGCATGCATCATGCGCAGCAGCAGGCCTTACTGGAAGAAATGGCCGGACAGCCTGGAGTACGTTGGTTTGCGGTCACGGATGAACAAGGAATAATCGTGATGCATAGCAACTCCGGCATGGTGGGAAAACAGCTTTATTCCCCGCAGGAAATGCAGCAGTTACATCCGGGAGATGAAGAAGCGTGGCGGCGGATCGATAGCGCAGACGGCGAGCCTGTTCTGGAAATTTATCGCCAGTTTCAACCGATGTTTGCTGCTGGAATGCACCGGATGCGCCATATGCAGCAGTATGCCGCGACACCACAGGCAATTTTTATCGCTTTCGATGCCAGTAACATTGTGAGTGCTGAAGATCGTGAGCAGAGAAACACCCTTATTATCCTCTTCGCCCTGGCGACGGTGCTACTGGCAAGCGTGTTGTCATTCTTCTGGTATCGCCGGTATCTGCGCTCGCGCAAGCTTCTACAGGATGAGATGAAGCGCAAAGAGAAGCTGGTGGCGCTGGGGCATCTGGCGGCAGGTGTTGCCCATGAAATTCGCAATCCGCTTTCCTCAATTAAAGGGCTGGCGAAATATTTTGCCGAACGAGCACCAGAGGGTGGGGAAGCGCATCAACTGGCGCAGGTGATGGCGAAAGAGGCCGACCGTTTAAACCGCGTGGTCAGCGAGTTACTGGAACTGGTTAAGCCAACGCATCTGGCTTTGCAGGCGGTGGATCTCAACACCCTGATTAACCACTCATTACAGTTGGTAAGCCAGGATGCAAACAGCCGGGAAATTCAGTTGCGCTTTACCGCCAACGACACATTGCCGCAAATTCAGGCCGATCCGGATCGGCTGACCCAGGTTCTGTTGAATCTCTATCTCAATGCTATTCAGGCGATTGGTCAGCATGGGGTGATTAGCGTGGCGGCCAGCGAAAGTGGCACAGGCGTGAAAATCAGCGTTACCGACAACGGTAAGGGAATTGCGGCGGATCAGCTTGAAGCCATCTTCACTCCGTACTTCACCACCAAAGCCGAAGGCACCGGACTGGGGTTGGCGGTCGTGCATAATATTGTTGAACAACACGGTGGTACAATTCAGGTCGCAAGCCAGGAGGGGAAAGGCGCAACGTTCACTCTATGGCTTCCGGTCAATATTACGCGTAAGGACCCACAAGGATGACGCACGATAATATCGATATTCTGGTGGTGGATGATGACATTAGCCACTGCACCATCTTGCAGGCATTGCTGCGCGGTTGGGGCTATAACGTCGCGCTGGCGAACAGCAGGCAACAGGCGCTGGCACAGGTGCGGGAACAGGTTTTTGATCTTGTGCTTTGCGATGTGCGAATGGCGGAGATGGACGGCATCGCCACGTTGAAAGAGATCAAAGCGTTAAATCCGGCGATTCCGGTACTGATTATGACCGCTTACTCCAGCGTCGAGACGGCGGTAGAAGCACTGAAGACCGGGGCACTGGATTATCTCATTAAGCCGCTGGATTTCGATAACTTGCAGGCGACGCTGGAAAAGGCGCTCGCGCATACGCAGATTCTCGCTTCTGAAACGCCTGCGGTGTCTGCCAGCCAGTTTGGTATGGTCGGTAAAAGCCCGGCGATGCAACACCTGCTCAGTGAAATCGCCCTCGTCGCGCCATCGGAAGCCACGGTGCTGATCCACGGCGATTCCGGCACCGGTAAAGAGCTGGTCGCCAGGGCGATTCACGCCAGTAGCGCACGTAGCGAAAAACCGCTGGTAACGCTCAACTGCGCGGCACTCAACGAATCCTTACTGGAATCTGAATTGTTCGGTCACGAAAAAGGGGCGTTTACCGGCGCCGACAAACGGCGGGAAGGGCGCTTTGTTGAGGCAGACGGCGGCACGTTGTTTCTCGATGAAATTGGCGATATCTCGCCGATGATGCAGGTTCGTCTGCTGCGTGCGATTCAGGAGCGTGAAGTTCAGCGTGTCGGCAGCAACCAGACTATTTCGGTTGATGTTCGGCTGATTGCCGCGACCCATCGCGATCTTGCCGCTGAGGTAAAGGCCGGGCGTTTTCGCCAGGATCTCTACTATCGCCTGAACGTGGTGGCAATTGAAGTGCCGTCGCTGCGGCAACGGCGGGAAGATATTCCCCTGCTGGCTAACCATTTTCTTCAGCGATTTGCCGAACGCAATCGCAAGGCGGTAAAAGGCTTTACGCCCCAGGCGATGGATCTGCTGATTCACTACGACTGGCCGGGAAATATTCGCGAACTGGAAAACGCGGTAGAACGAGCGGTGGTGCTGCTGACCGGGGAATATATTTCCGAACGCGAGCTGCCGCTGGCGATTGCCAGTACGCCGATTCCGTTGGCGCAAAGTCAGGATATTCAGCCGCTGGTGGAAGTGGAAAAAGAGGTGATTCTGGCGGCGCTGGAGAAAACGGGCGGCAACAAAACCGAAGCCGCCCGTCAGTTAGGGATCACGCGCAAAACGCTATTGGCAAAACTGTCGCGTTAGTTCTGCTCGCGTTCGATGGCGCGCCAGCCGATATCTTTCCGGCAGAAGCAGTCATCCCAGTGGATATCAGTCATTAAGTCATAGGCGCGTTTCTGCGCTTCTGCCACGGTATGACCCAGCGCGGTGACGCACAGTACGCGCCCGCCGCTGGTCACCACCTGCTCGTCATCTGCCAGTTTTGTGCCCGCGTGGAACACTTTGCCGCCTTCGACTTCTTCCAGGGGCAGGCCGTGGATCACATCGCCAGTGCGATAATCGCCCGGATATCCACCCGCAGCCATCACCACGCCGAGAGAAGCGCGTTCATCCCACTCGGATGTTTTCTCGTCAAGCGTACCTTCACAGGCTGCCAGGCAGAGTTCAACCAGATCGGACTTCATGCGCAGCATAATCGGCTGGGTTTCTGGATCGCCAAAGCGGCAGTTAAATTCGATAACCTTTGGATTGCCCTGTTTGTCGATCATCAAACCTGCATAGAGAAAACCGGTGTAGGTGTTTCCTTCCGCCGCCATGCCTTTCACGGTTGGCCAGATGATACGTTCCATCGTGCGCTGATGAACTTCATCGGTTACTACCGGCGCTGGAGAGTAAGCACCCATTCCGCCGGTGTTCGGCCCGGTATCTTTATCGCCTACGCGTTTGTGATCCTGGCTGGTGGCCATCGGCAGCACATGCTCGCCGTCCACCATCACGATAAAGCTCGCTTCTTCGCCGTCGAGGAACTCTTCGATAACAATGCGATGACCCGCGTCGCCAAAGGCGTTGCCCGCCAGCATATCGTGAACAGCCGCTTCGGCTTCTTCCAGCGTCATCGCGACGATAACGCCTTTCCCGGCAGCCAGACCGTCAGCTTTAATGACGATTGGCGCGCCTTTCTCACGCAGATACGCCAGCGCAGGTTCTACCTCGGTGAAGTTCTGGTATTCCGCCGTAGGGATCTTATGGCGGGCCAGGAAATCCTTGGTAAACGCTTTCGAGCCTTCAAGTTGCGCGGCACCTGCGGTTGGGCCGAAGATTTTCAGTCCGGCGGCGCGGAAAGTATCGACCACGCCTTTCACCAGCGGCGCTTCCGGGCCGACGATGGTCAGATCTACCTTTTCGTTTTGCGCGAAATCCAGCAGTGCCGGGATATCGGTCACGCCGATAGCGACGTTTTGCAGCGCAGGTTCCAGCGCCGTTCCCGCATTACCTGGTGCGACAAATACAGTCTCAACCAGCGGTGATTGCGCCGCTTTCCAGGCCAGCGCGTGTTCGCGCCCGCCGTTACCAATCACTAATACTTTCATCTATTGCTCCATTAATGGCGGAAGTGGCGCATGTCGGTGAAGAGCATCGCAATACCGTGTTCATCGGCAGCGGCAATCACTTCGTCATCACGGATAGAACCGCCAGGCTGGATTACGCAGGTCACGCCCGCAGCGGCGGCGGCATCAATACCGTCGCGGAACGGGAAGAAGGCGTCAGAAGCCATCGAGGAACCTTTCACTTCCAGGCCTTCATCGGCAGCTTTAATGCCGGCGATTTTTGCGGAGTACACGCGGCTCATCTGGCCTGCGCCAATCCCGATGGTCATATTGTTTTTGGCATAAACGATGGCATTGGATTTCACAAACTTCGCCACTTTCCAGCAGAACAGCGCATCACGCAGTTCCTGCTCGGTCGGCTGACGTTTGGTGACGACGCGCAGTTCTTCTGCACCGACCATGCCCAGATCGCGATCCTGAACCAGCAGACCGCCGTTCACGCGTTTGAAATCAAGACCCGGAATACGTTCGCCCCACTGACCACAGGTCAGGACGCGAACGTTCTGTTTGGCGGCGGTGATTTTCAGGGCTTCTTCGCTGGCGGACGGCGCAATAATCACTTCGACAAACTGACGAGAAATGATGGCCTGTGCTGTTTCAGCATCCAGCTCGCGGTTAAAGGCAATGATGCCGCCGAATGCGGAGGTCGGGTCGGTTTTGTACGCGCGATCGTAAGCATCAAGAATGGAATTGCCGATAGCCACGCCGCAAGGGTTGGCGTGCTTCACAATGACACATGCCGGCTCGGCGAACTCTTTCACGCACTCCAGCGCCGCATCAGTATCGGCGATGTTGTTATAAGAGAGGGCTTTACCCTGAACCTGGGTTGCGGTGGCAACGGAGGCTTCTTTCACATTCTCTTCTATATAGAAGGCAGCCTGCTGGTGGCTGTTCTCGCCGTAACGCATATCCTGCTTCTTAATGAAGTTCAGGTTCAAAGTGCGCGGGAAGCGACCGGCAGCTTCTTTGCTTTCACCGTGGTAAGCCGGAACCATGCTGCCGAAGTAGTTGGCAATCATGCTGTCGTAGGCGGCGGTGTGTTCGAAGGCTTTGATTGCGAGGTCGAAACGGGTTGCAAGCAGAAGCGAACCTTCGTTGGCATCCATCTCTTTAATGATGTCGTCGTAGTCGCTGCTCTTCACCACGATGGCGACATCTTTATGGTTCTTCGCTGCGGAGCGCACCATCGTTGGGCCGCCGATATCGATGTTCTCAACCGCATCTTCCAGCGAGCAGCCTTCACGAGCCACGGTCTGGGCGAACGGATACAGGTTAACAACCACCATATCGATAGGCTGGATCTGATGTTCTTCCATAATGGCATCGTCCTGGCCGCGACGGCCCAGAATGCCACCATGTACTTTCGGATGCAGAGTCTTCACACGTCCATCCATCATCTCCGGGAAACCGGTGTAATCGGAAACTTCGGTCACCGGCAGACCCTTTTCTGCTAACAGTCGGGCAGTGCCTCCTGTAGATAGCAGTTCCACACCGCGTGCGGAAAGTGCCTGAGCGAATTCGACGATACCGGCTTTGTCAGAAACACTGAGCAGAGCGCGGCGGACTGGACGACGTTGTTGCATGGTAAATCCCCTGGATTTGACTATTACAGAGAGCGTTAGCTGAATTTTTCGCGAAAAACTCAGCTAACGCCCCTAACGGGGCATCTTTATTTTTCGCCCGCATTGTAACGAAAACGTTTGCGCAACGCTCGCGAATTTTTTTGTTTCGATGGTGAGCAGCATTTCGATTGTGGTTAGCAGGTCAGGAATACAGAAATAACGCTTATGATTGTGGATAACTCTGTGCGTAAAAAGGTATAAATAGGGGTTTTGCTGGGGAATGCAGCAGTCAGTCATTTTTTTGCAATTTTTCTATTGCGGCCTCAGGAGAACTCCCTATAATGCGCCTCCATCGACACGG
>NZ_AEJZ01000236.1:0-3748 GCF_000208525.1 Escherichia sp. TW14182 | reverse complement strand
GCCCCCCGCCACGCCCGCGCCGAGAATACGCGCCAGCACCAGCGTCGAAAGGTTAGTATTGAGATAGTTGATGATGCTGTCCGCCGTCAGCCAGGCACCAAAGCGTAAGTTCGGTGCCACCGACGTCAGCGAGAAATGCAGACCGGGACGATAAATTTTGCGACCAAAGTAGCCAAACAGCAGCGTTCTCACCGCACTATTGACCAGATAACCGAGGATCGCGGTCATCGCCAGCGGCCAGAAATGGGCGCTAACCACCGTAAAAGTAAAGCCCGCCAGCACCGCGCTAGTTTCGATCATGCCGATTTTGTTGAACTCCAGCTCCTTTTGCATCAACGCGCGGAACTGTTGCCCGTGGGGGATCACCACAAACGCCAGCGACAATGTTTTAATCAACGGTGCCAGATCCGGATTATTCAGCACGTCGCCGATGACATCACTCAACAAAAACACTGCCACGCACACCACGATCCCCAGCCCGACGTTCAACCAGTACAGCGTAGTGAGTTCAAGATGGCTGATTTCTTTTCGCTGAATAATGGAGTTAGCGATACCGAAGTCAGAAAGCGTATCTGCCAGCGCGATAATCACCAGCGACACGGTAAGTAGGCCGAACTGGTGGTTATCGATAATCCGCGCCAGCACGGTCATCTGTACCAGCCCGAGGCCGATGATGATCACCGTGGCAATCGCCGACCACTTCGCGCCGCTGATGGTTTTTTCACGTAAGCTCATATCAATATGCCGCTTTGTTAACGAAGCCTTTGAATACCGTCAGGAAAACGATTTTGATATCGAACCAGACGCTCCATTCGCGGATGTACTCAAGGTCGAACTCGACGCGTTTTTCCATTTTCTCCAGCGTGTCGGTTTCGCCGCGCCAGCCGTTGATCTGCGCCCAACCGGTAATGCCCGGTTTCACTTTATGGCGCAGCATGTAGCCTTCAATAAGCTGGCGATACTGTTCGTTATGCGCCACTGCGTGCGGACGCGGACCCACAATCGACATCCCGCCGGTCAGCACATTGATAAACTGCGGCAATTCATCCAGCGAGGTGCGGCGCAGAAAGTTCCCCACCCTGGTGACGCGCGGATCGTTCTTCGTCGCCTGGGTCACCACGTTGTCGTTCTCCATCACTTTCATCGAACGGAACTTCCACACTTTGATCGGCTTGCCGTCCATGCCGTAGCGAGTCTGGCGGAAAATAACCGGCCCCGGTGAACTGAGTTTCACCGCCAGCGCAATGCAGCACAGCACCGGGGAGATCAGCAGCAAGATCAGCGTTGCCAGCACAATGTCTTCCGCACGTTTGAGCAGGCGGTTAACCCCGGAAAGCGGCGTGTCATACAGCGGCACCACCGGTACGCCGTTCATCTCTTCGATACGGGAATGGAGAATGTTGAAGGTAAAAACATCGGGGATCAGCAGCACCGAACAGGTGGTGTCCGCCAGTTGATGAACCAGTTTTTTCACTCGCGCGCCGTCGCACATTTGCATCGCGATATAGACGTTATGAATCTTGCCCGCTTTCGCATCCTCGACCAGCTGTTGCAGGTTACCCGCCCAGTCGTTAGAAACGCCGCCCGGTTTCGGGTCGTGGTAAACGCCCACCACTTCAAACCCTAACCACGGCTGATTACGGAAACTCTCCATCAGCATTTGTCCGGCAGCTAAATCCCCCGCCACCGCGACCATCCGCTTGTTATAGCCATGATTACGCAGCCAGCCCGCACCAATACGAATGCACGAACGGCAAACCACCAGTCCGATGCTGGTCAGCGTATACCACGCTAGCCAGATTTTCAGTTGCGTGTCGAAATCATTGTTGAACGCCACCAGTCCGGCGCTGAAAATCACGCTTAACGTCCAGTTTTGTAGCAACAGGGCAAATTCTGTCGCTGCCCGAACACCGCGCCATGAGCGATAAAAATCGGTGATGCCGCCCAGCATCTGGAATACCACCAGCGTAATCAGCGCCACCAACAGGTGCATGTAGAAGAATGACAGTCCGCTGACTTCGCAAACCAGCCATAACCCGGCAAACATGATGGTGATATCTGAAAAGCGTTGCACCATAGAGATTAACGATGCATTGGTTTTCGCTCGCTCGCGCTTTTTTAGATTTGTCATCGTTGTTCCTGTTCTATTGTCGCCTCACCCCGGCCCTCTCCCCAAAGGGGCGAGGGGAGAAGAAAGTTCCGTGCTCTCTTCTCTCCGCAGGCAGTAGAGCGTCAGGGGGAGGGGGAAAGTAATGACATTACTCGTTCAGCAACGTCAGCAGAGTTCGCGTTCGCGCTTCCATCAGCGGCACATCACCGCGCGATTCCACATTCAACCGCACCACCGGTTCGGTGTTGGAGGAGCGCAGGTTGAAGCGCCAGTCGGCAAAGGTCATGCTGATGCCATCGGTGCGATCCACCGCCAGCGCCTCACGGATAAAATGCTGTTCCACACGGTCAATAGCCTCAACGGGTTGCGCCAGTTTGCTGTTGATTTCACCGCTTGCCGGGAATGCCGCCATCCGGTCGCGCACCAGTTCGCCCAGCGTTTTTCCTTTCAGACACACCAGTTCGGCGACCAGCAGCCACGGGATCATGCCGCTGTCACAGTAAGCGAAATCACGGAAGTAATGGTGCGCGCTCATTTCGCCACCGTAGATGGCGTCTTCCTTGCGCATACGTTCTTTAATAAAGGCGTGTCCGGTTTTCGACATCACCGGTGTGCCGCCTGCGGCAGTCACCACATCAACGGTGTTCCAGGAGAGACGTGGATCGTGGATGATCTTCGCGCCGGGATTTTTTTCGAGGAACGCTTCTGCCAGCATGCCGACAATGTAGTAGCCCTCAATAAACTGCCCTTTTTCGTCAAACAGGAAACAGCGGTCAAAATCGCCATCAAAGGCAATGCCCATATCCGCGCCGTGTTTGATGACCGCATTGCGGGTGTCGTCGCGGCATTCCGGCAGCAAAGGATTAGGAATACCGTTGGGGAAATTGCCGTCCGGCGTGTTGTGCACTTTGATCAATTCCACCGGTGCGCCGAGGGCTTTAAAGCGGGCTTCGATAGCGTCCACCACCGGACCCGCTGCGCCGTTCCCGGAGTTGATTACCAGCTTGAGCGGCGTGAGGTTTTTGACGTTGATATAACCGAACAGGTGATCAACGTAAGCGTCACGCAGATTGATTTGCTGATAGCGACCGCGTTTTGTTTCATCAACGGGAGGAAAGTCGTTGGCTTCTGCCAGACGCTGGACGTCGCGCAGTCCGGTATCACCGCTGATAGGGCGAGCCCCTTCGCGCACCAGTTTCATGCCGTTGTAATCCATCGGGTTATGGCTGGCGGTAACTTCAATGCCGCCATCCACGCCGAGATGGAACGTGGCGAAATAGATCTCTTCAGTGCCGGACATGCCGATATCCAGCACATCGACGCCCGCATCCTGTAAACCTTTTGCCAGCGCCAGTTTTAAGGTTTCGCTGGTGAGGCGGACATCACCGCCTAATACAATGGTTTTCGGTTTAAGAAATTCGCCATAGGCACGACCAATGCGCCAGGCGATATCTTCATTCAGTTCTTCACCTAATTTTCCGCGAATATCATAGGCTTTAAAGCAGGTTAATTTTTTCATGTCGTTACCCTTTTTCAGGCAATAGTTGACCCTGACCGAAGCGGCCAATTTTGTTTTTGTCGTTATTTACATCGCGGTTCGGCATTCATTGCCTGATGCGACGCTGCCGCGTCTTATCA
>NZ_AEJZ01000237.1:0-3882 GCF_000208525.1 Escherichia sp. TW14182 | reverse complement strand
CTGCCGGTCTCAGCGTGCCGGGCGTTGCCCGCGCCGTTGTTGGTCAGCAGGAAGCCATTAAATGGGATAAAGCGCCGTGCCGTTTCTGCGGTACTGGTTGCGGCGTTCTGGTCGGAACGCAGCAGGGGCGTGTGGTGGCCTGTCAGGGCGACCCGGACGCACCGGTTAACCGTGGCCTGAACTGCATTAAGGGCTATTTCCTGCCCAAAATCATGTACGGTAAAGACCGTTTGACGCAGCCGCTGCTGCGTATGAAAAACGGTAAATATGACAAAGAAGGCGAATTTACCCCAATCACCTGGGATCAGGCTTTCGATGTGATGGAAGAGAAATTCAAAACCGCCCTGAAAGAAAAAGGGCCGGAATCGATCGGTATGTTCGGTTCTGGTCAATGGACTATCTGGGAAGGTTATGCCGCCTCCAAGCTGTTTAAAGCGGGCTTCCGTTCGAACAACATCGACCCGAACGCGCGTCACTGTATGGCGTCGGCAGTAGTTGGCTTTATGCGTACCTTTGGTATGGATGAGCCGATGGGCTGCTATGACGACATCGAGCAGGCTGACGCGTTTGTGCTGTGGGGCGCAAACATGGCGGAGATGCACCCGATCCTCTGGTCGCGCATCACTAACCGTCGTCTCTCTAATCAGAACGTCACCATAGCGGTGCTTTCTACCTACCAGCATCGTAGCTTCGAGCTGGCGGATAACGGCATCATCTTTACGCCACAGTCTGACCTGGTGATCCTGAACTACATCGCCAACTATATCATTCAAAACAATGCGATAAATCAGGACTTCTTCAGCAAACACGTTAATCTGCGTAAAGGGGCGACGGACATCGGCTACGGTTTACGTCCGACCCATCCGCTGGAAAAAGCAGCGAAGAATCCAGGTTCTGACGCCTCCGAACCGATGAGCTTTGAAGATTACAAAGCCTTCGTTGCTGAGTATACGCTGGAAAAAACTGCCGAAATGACCGGCGTGCCGAAAGATCAGTTAGAACAACTGGCGCAGCTGTATGCCGATCCGAACAAGAAAGTCATCTCCTACTGGACGATGGGCTTCAACCAGCATACTCGTGGCGTGTGGGCCAACAACCTGGTCTACAACCTGCACCTGCTGACCGGAAAAATTTCCCAGCCGGGTTGCGGTCCGTTCTCCCTGACCGGGCAGCCTTCCGCGTGCGGTACTGCGCGTGAAGTGGGCACCTTTGCTCACCGTCTGCCTGCGGACATGGTGGTGACTAACGAGAAACACCGTGATATCTGCGAGAAGAAGTGGAATATCCCGAGCGGCACCATTCCGGCGAAAATCGGTCTGCACGCGGTGGCACAAGACCGTGCGCTGAAAGACGGCAAGCTGAATGTTTACTGGACTATGTGTACCAACAACATGCAGGCCGGGCCGAACATTAATGAAGAGCGTATGCCGGGCTGGCGCGATCCGCGCAACTTCATCATCGTCTCCGATCCGTATCCGACAGTCAGTGCGCTGGCCGCCGACTTGATCCTGCCGACCGCAATGTGGGTAGAGAAAGAGGGGGCTTACGGTAACGCTGAACGTCGCACTCAATTCTGGCGTCAGCAGGTACAGGCACCGGGTGAAGCGAAATCGGATCTCTGGCAGTTAGTCCAGTTCTCCCGCCGCTTCAAAACTGAAGAAGTATGGCCGGAAGAGCTGCTGGCGAAGAAACCGGAACTGCGTGGCAAAACGCTGTACGAAGTTCTGTATGCCACCCCGGAAGTGAGCAAATTCCCGGTATCCGAACTGGCGGAAGATCAGCTGAACGATGAATCCCGCGAGCTGGGCTTCTATCTGCAAAAAGGGCTGTTCGAAGAGTACGCATGGTTTGGTCGCGGTCACGGTCACGATCTCGCGCCGTTCGATGACTACCACAAAGCGCGCGGTCTGCGCTGGCCGGTGGTGAACGGTAAAGAAACGCAGTGGCGTTACAGCGAAGGTAACGACCCGTACGTGAAAGCGGGTGAAGGCTACAAGTTCTACGGTAAACCGGATGGCAAAGCGGTGATCTTCGCGCTGCCGTTCGAACCGGCGGCGGAAGCACCGGATGAAGAGTACGATCTGTGGCTCTCTACCGGACGCGTCCTGGAGCACTGGCACACCGGCAGTATGACTCGCCGTGTGCCGGAACTGCACCGTGCCTTCCCGGAAGCGGTCCTGTTTATTCACCCGTTGGATGCGAAAGCGCGCGATCTGCGCCGTGGCGACAAAGTGAAAGTGGTTTCTCGCCGTGGCGAAGTGATCTCGATTGTTGAAACGCGCGGTCGTAACCGTCCGCCGCAGGGCCTGGTGTACATGCCGTTCTTCGACGCCGCACAGCTGGTTAACAAACTGACGCTGGATGCGACCGATCCGCTCTCGAAAGAGACGGACTTCAAGAAGTGCGCGGTCAAACTGGAGAAGGTGTAAGCCATTATGTCCCGGTCAGCGAAACCTCAAAATGGTCGCCGCCGCTTTCTGCGCGATGTCGTTCGCACAGCAGGCGGGCTGGCTGCCGTGGGTGTGGCGCTGGGGTTACAACAGCAAACCGCACGCGCATCTGGCGTGCGGTTGCGCCCGCCCGGAGCCATAAACGAGAACGCCTTTGCCAGTGCCTGTGTGCGTTGCGGTCAGTGTGTTCAGGCTTGCCCTTATGACACCTTAAAACTGGCGACGCTGGCTTCTGGCCTGTCGGCGGGCACGCCATATTTTGTCGCACGGGATATTCCTTGCGAAATGTGTGAGGACATTCCGTGCGCCAAAGTGTGCCCTAGCGGTGCGCTGGATCGTGAGATCGAATCGATCGACGACGCGCGGATGGGGCTGGCGGTGCTGGTGGACCAGGAAAACTGTCTCAACTTTCAGGGGCTGCGCTGCGATGTTTGTTATCGCGAATGCCCGAAAATTGATGAGGCCATCACCCTGGAGCTGGAGCGCAACACGCGTACCGGTAAGCACGCCCGCTTTCTGCCGACGGTTCACAGCGACGCCTGTACCGGTTGCGGTAAGTGCGAAAAAGTGTGCGTGCTGGAACAACCGGCAATCAAGGTGTTACCGCTGTCACTGGCGAAAGGGGAGTTAGGTCACCATTACCGCTTCGGCTGGCTGGAGGGGAACAATGGCAAATCGTAAACGTGACGCCGGGCGCGAGGCGCTGGAGAAAAAAGGCTGGTGGCGCAGTCACCGTTGGCTGGTATTGCGTCGCCTTTGTCAGTTCTTCGTGCTGGGGATGTTTTTGAGCGGCCCGTGGTTTGGTGTGTGGATTTTGCACGGCAACTACAGCAGTAGCCTGTTATTCGACACCGTTCCGCTGACCGATCCGCTGATGACGCTGCAAAGTCTTGCCAGCGGTCATCTGCCTGCCACGGTGGCGTTGACCGGTGCGGTAATTATCACCGTGCTCTACGCCCTGGCAGGAAAGCGATTATTTTGCAGTTGGGTCTGCCCGCTGAACCCGATTACCGACTTAGCGAACTGGTTGCGCCGGCGTTTTGACCTTAATCAGTCTGCGACGATCCCGCGCCACATTCGCTACGTGCTGTTGGTGGTCATTCTGGTGGGTTCGGCCTTAACTGGCACGCTCATCTGGGAATGGATCAACCCCGTTTCCCTGATGGGGCGTAGCCTGGTAATGGGCTTCGGTAGCGGCGCGCTGCTTATTCTCGCGCTGTTTTTATTTGATCTACTGGTCGTTGAACACGGCTGGTGCGGGCACATTTGTCCGGTTGGTGCACTGTATGGCGTGCTGGGTAGCAAAGGTGTGATTACCGTTGCGGCCACCGATCGGCAGAAATGTAACCGCTGTATGGATTGTTTTCATGTTTGCCCGGAACCGCATGTGCTACGTGCCCCGGTGCTGGATGAACAAAGCCCGGTGCAGGTC
>NZ_AEJZ01000238.1:0-8319 GCF_000208525.1 Escherichia sp. TW14182 | reverse complement strand
TCACCCTAACCCTCTCCCTCAGGGAGAGGGGACCGTTCCGTGCCCCTTCTTGACTCCCGACATAATGAGTTGCCTCTAGCCAGTTGGTGTCGTCGCAAGGTGGCAAATGCGTAAGCCTCAGAGGACTTCGCCCCGTACGCACCAGAGCAGTCATGGCGTCAATTGAGAAGCGAAAATGAATTATCATCAGTACTATCCTGTCGACATCGTCAACGGCCCCGGCACTCGCTGCACTCTGTTTGTCTCCGGGTGTGTTCATGAATGCCCCGGTTGCTATAACAAAAGCACCTGGCGGGTAAATTCCGGTCAGCCATTTACCAAAGCAATGGAAGACCAGATCATTAACGATCTGAATGACACTCGTATCAAACGCCAGGGTATTTCCCTCTCCGGCGGCGATCCGCTGCATCCGCAAAACGTGCCGGATATTCTGAAACTGGTACAACGCATCCGCGCCGAGTGTCCGGGTAAAGACATCTGGGTGTGGACAGGCTATAAACTCGACGAACTCAACGCTGCGCAAATGCAGGTTGTTGATTTGATTAACGTGCTGGTCGACGGCAAATTTGTGCAGGATTTAAAAGACCCTTCCTTGATCTGGCGCGGCAGCAGCAATCAGGTGGTGCATCATTTGCGTTAATCACTCATCCAGCCGTTTAGTCGCGTCTTCATAAACGGCTGAGTTCTCTCTCTTACCAATAGCTATCACCAACACGAGCAACTCTTTATCGTTAACCTGATAAACCAGGCGATATCCCTGTGTGTGCAGCTTAATTTTGTAGCAGTCCGGTAAATCCCGCAGTTTAGCCGATGGATTGCGCGGCCTTTTCAGCACATCCTCAAGCTTTTTTTTAAATTGTTCCAGGACTGTCACGCCCAGTTTTTGCCACTCTTTCAGCGCCCGCAGATCAAAAGCCAGCTCATAGTTCATCCAGTCGGACCTTAATGGCCTCTTGTGGGTTGGCCAGTCGTTCCCTGACAGTGCGTAACAAGGCTTCTTCACTATCACTGACAGTGAGCGTTTTTACCGGCATTCGTCCATTTTCCGCAACGTACTGAAACAGCAGCCGCACTGCTTCAGTAGGCGTGATATTTAATTTTTCCAGCACCGCATAAGCCTCATTTTTCAGTTTGTCATCCAGGCGGACGTTAAGTGTGGCCATTATGCCTCCGGTAATTATGAAAAGTGTAATGCATTATAGCATTACATATGCATTACATTCATTTCTGGAAAACGCCTCGCAAAAATGAGGACGACACGCAGGAATATGCCGTGGTGAAGATAGATATTGCGGTGATTTTACGAAGGGAGAAGAAAGCGTTGGGCGGTAACGTTTCACCGCCCAATAAGGAATTAACGATACTTCTGGTGATAGGCGTTGCGGGTCGTTTTCAGTTGCTCTGCGGCGGCCTGTGCTTCTTTGACTTTACCTTCATTAGCCAGCTTCAGCGCGTCGTCAATCTGACCGACCAGAATGTCGAAACCGTGGCGGAAGTCTTTCATCTCCGGGCTGTCCGGTGATTTGCCTTCCAGCTTCGGTGGCGTCGCTTTTTGCGCATCCAGCGCCGCAGCACGCATTTTGGTTAACGCGTCTTTGACTTGCGCCGCGTTATCGGCTTTTTCGACCACTTTTAAATTGTCGTTGAGGGTTTCCATATTGTCTTCCAGCTCAGCGGCAAACGACGCCGAACTGAATACCAACGAGGAGACTGCAAGAATAGCTAACAGGCTTTTACGCATTGCTCACTTCCTTTTTTATTTACACTTCATCCTTCACACTACCTCATCGACGGCTACGCTCATTCGCCCGAGTCACGTACTACGAGTACGCTCCCCGGCTCTCATTCACTTTCCGTCTCGATGCAGTGCGAATGATTTTGTGTAATTTTTTAGTTTAAGCGCGGCAGGTCGCGCCAGTTTTTTACTGTCCGGCGATTTTCATCTCCGGTAACAGAACAGAACCACACTGTATATTACTGCGTGTTTCAATATCGTTACCAACAGTGACGATATTGCGCCACATATCTTTCAAATTACCTGCGATGGTGATTTCGCTAACCGGATATTGGATTTCGCCATTCTCTACCCAGAAGCCCGCTGCACCACGGGAATAATCACCGGTAATTGCACTCACGCCCTGGCCCATCAGTTCCGTCACCACCAGGCCGGTGCCCATTTCTTTGAGCATCTGCTCAAAGCTGAGTCCTTGCCCGGCAATACGCCAGTTGTGGATGCCGCCCGCATGACCGGTACTTTTCAGCCCCAGTTTGCGCGCGGAATAGCTGGTCAGCAGCCACTGAGTCAGGATGCCATCTTTAATAATATCGCGACGCTCGGTACGCACCCCTTCGCTGTCGAATGGAGTAGATGCCAGCCCTTTCAGCAGATGCGGATGTTCTTCAATGGTCAGCCAGTCCGGCAGAATTTGTTTACCCAGCGAGTCGAGCAGGAAGGTGGATTTACGGTAGACAGCACCACCGGCAATTGCGCCAACCAAATGACCAAACAATCCGGTTGCGACTTCATTGGCAAAAATCACCGGCGCTTTCATGGTGGAAAGTTTACGCGGCGACAGTCGCGATAAAGTGCGGCGAGCGCAGTCTGCCCCAACCCACTCCGGCGTTTGTAGATCGCTCATCGCACGGCCAATGGTGTAGGCGTAATCACGTTCCATATCGCCATTTTCTTCGGCAATCACACAGCTGGAAAGTGAATGACGCGTTGAACAATAGCCCTGCAACATACCGTGGCTGTTGCCAAATACTTTGACGCCGTAGTGGCTGTTAAAGCTGCCGCCTTCGGTATTGGTGATGCGTTTGTCCGCCTGCAATGCCGCCTGTTCAGCACGAGCCGCCAGTTCAATGGCTTCATCCGGGGAAACGTCCGCAGGGTGGAACAAGTCGAGATCCGGCGCGTCAAAGGCCAGCAGCTCTTTATCTGCCACGCCTGCGTAAGGATCTGGCGAGGTATAACGGGCAATATCCAGCGCCGCCTGTACGGTGCGGGCAATAGCCTGCGGGCTTAAATCGGTGGATGATGCGCTACCTTTGCGGTTTTGGTGATAAACGGTGATCCCCAGCGCGCCATCGCTATTGAATTCGACATTCTCCACTTCACCATAGCGCGTGCTTACGCTAATGCCGGTGGTCTTGCTGACGGCAACTTCCGCACCGTCCGATTTGCCTGAGGCCAACTCCAGCGCAGTCGAAACTGCTTCTTCCAGAATCTTGCGCTGCGCTTCAACTTGAGAGATTACTTTCATTGCAAGTGCCATAATGTAGAGAGTTTCTCTGAAGTCTAACAGAGAACCGTTTTTCAGTGCGCATCTTAACTGGTAACATTAGCCTCTTTTTTTAAGGAGCCTGACATGACTAAGCAGCCCGAAGACTGGCTCGACGACGTTCCCGGTGATGATATCGAAGACGAAGACGATGAAATTATCTGGGTCAGTAAAAGTGAAATTAAACGTGATGCCGAGGAGCTAAAACGCCTGGGCGCGGAAATTGTTGATCTGGGGAAAAACGCGCTGGATAAGATCCCGTTAGATGCGGATCTGCGTGCGGCTATCGAGTTAGCCCAGCGTATTAAAATGGAAGGTCGCCGCCGCCAGTTGCAGCTCATCGGTAAAATGCTACGCCAGCGCGACGTAGAGCCTATTCGTCAGGCGCTGGATAAGCTAAAAAACCGCCACAACCAGCAGGTGGTGCTGTTCCATAAACTGGAAAACCTGCGCGACCGTCTGATCGATCACGGTGATGATGCCATCGCTGATGTATTGAATCTGTGGCCCGATGCCGATCGCCAGCAACTGCGTACTCTGATCCGCAACGCGAAGAAAGAGAAAGAAGGGAATAAGCCGCCGAAATCCGCGCGACAGATTTTCCAGTATCTGCGCGAGCTGGCAGAGAACGAAGGGTAAGTTTTGTTGTTGATATGAGTATGGTTTGCCGGATGCGGCGTAAACGCCTTATCCGGCAATGCTACCCCAGGCTGAAGCTTCAGAATTACTGCGCAGCTTCCGCCTTCTTCGCCAGACCATCCAGCAGTTTCTGATGAATCCCACCAAAACCGCCGTTGCTCATCACCAGAATATGGTCGCCTGGCTGGGCGGTTTTCACCACCATATCTGCCAACGCATCGACATCACCACTCCAGTGCGCAGGCTGAATACAGGCTTCTGCCACTTCAGCTACCTGCCACGGAATATGCGCCGGTTGCAGCAGGAAGACTTCATCGGCACGACCTAATGACGGTGCCAAATCGTCTTTGCAGACGCCCATCTTCATGGTGTTTGAGCGCGGTTCCAGCACGGCAATAATACGCGCCGTACCACCGACTTTACCGCGCAGCGCCGCCAGCGTTGCCAGAATCGCCGTCGGATGATGGGCAAAATCGTCATACACCGTCACGCCATTCGCTTCACCGCGTAACTCCAGACGACGACGAGCGTTGATAAACGACCCCAGTGCATTAGCAGCATCTGCCGGCGCAACACCAACATGGCGAGCCGCAGCAATCGCCATCAGGCCGTTGTGCATGTTATGTTCGCCAACCAGTGACCATTTCACCTCACCCACTTTTTCGCCGTCCAGCAATACTTCCCATTCGGAAGCATCGGTGGTCAGCTTTTTCGCCTGCCAGCGCCCCTGCTCGCCCACCTGTTCCTGATCGCTCCAGCAGCCCATCGCCATGGTCTGTTTCAGGTTGATGTCGTTTTCCGGCCAGATAATACGCCCCTGCCCAGGAACAATACGCACCAGATGATGGAATTGTTTCTGGATCGCTTTCAGGTCGTCAAAGATATCGGCATGATCGAACTCAAGGTTGTTGAGGATCAGCGTGCGCGGGCAGTAATGGACAAATTTGGAGCGTTTGTCGAAGAAGGCGCAGTCATACTCGTCCGCTTCGATAACAAAGAAGTCGCTTTCGCCCAGACGCGCCGAAACCTCAAAGTTTCCAGGCACACCGCCAATAACAAAACCCGGTTTATAGCCGCACTGTTCCAGAATCCAGGTCGCCATTCCCGCCGTGGTGGTTTTGCCGTGTGTACCGGCAACGGCCAGCACCCAGCGGTCGCGCAGCACGAAATCGTGCAACCACTGCGGCCCCGACATATACGGAATGTTTTTTTCCAGTACCGCTTCCACACACGGATTTCCACGGGTCATGGCATTACCAATAATCACCAGATCCGGCTGCGGATCGAGTTGGCTGGCATCGTAACCCTGAATCAGCTCAATGCCTTGCTTCTCAAGTAAGGTGCTCATCGGCGGATACACATTGGCGTCCGAACCCGTTACTTCATGGCCTAACTGGCGTGCCAGAATCGCCAGACCACCCATAAACGTGCCACAAATTCCTAAAATATGAATGCGCATACGTCATTATCCTTTTTTAATCTACCGCTCATTTTACGCATATGTCGGGCAAGTGAGAAACGCATTTCAGGATAATCCGTAATTTGCTGGCGCGATTCACCTGAGCGCAACATTCAGATTATTTGTTAAGATTGTTGCGGTCGCTTTACTCCATAAACATTGCAGGGAAAGTTTTATGAAAACGTTAGGTGAATTTATTGTCGAAAAGCAGCACGAGTTTTCTCATGCTACCGGTGAACTCACTGCTTTGCTGTCGGCAATAAAACTGGGCGCCAAGATTATCCATCGCGATATCAACAAAGCAGGACTGGTTGATATCCTGGGTGCCAGCGGTGCTGAGAACGTGCAGGGCGAGGTTCAGCAGAAACTCGATCTGTTCGCTAATGAAAAACTGAAAGCCGCATTGAAAGCGCGCGATATCGTTGCGGGCATTGCATCTGAAGAAGAAGATGAGATTGTCGTCTTTGAAGGCTGTGAACACGCAAAATACGTTGTGCTGATGGATCCACTGGATGGCTCGTCCAACATCGATGTTAACGTCTCTGTCGGTACGATTTTCTCCATCTACCGCCGCGTTACACCTGTCGGTACGCCGGTAACGGAAGAAGATTTCCTCCAGCCTGGTAACAAACAGGTTGCCGCAGGTTACGTGGTATACGGCTCCTCTACCATGCTGGTTTACACCACAGGATGCGGTGTTCACGCCTTTACCTATGATCCTTCACTCGGCGTTTTCTGCCTGTGCCAGGAACGGATGCGCTTCCCGGAGAAAGGCAAAACCTACTCCATCAACGAAGGAAACTACATTAAGTTCCCTAACGGGGTGAAGAAGTACATTAAATTCTGCCAGGAAGAAGATAAATCCACCAACCGCCCGTATACCTCGCGTTATATCGGTTCACTGGTTGCGGATTTCCACCGTAACCTGCTGAAAGGTGGAATTTATCTCTACCCAAGCACCGCCAGCCACCCGGACGGCAAACTGCGTTTGCTGTATGAGTGCAACCCGATGGCATTCCTGGCGGAACAAGCGGGCGGTAAAGCGAGCGATGGCAAAGAGCGTATTCTGGATATCATCCCGGAAACCCTGCACCAGCGCCGTTCGTTCTTCGTCGGCAATGACCATATGGTTGAAGATGTCGAACGCTTTATCCGTGAGTTCCCGGACGCGTAATCTCCTGCGCCTCTCCACACGGAGAGGCGTTTTTATCGCTGCGCAATGTTGACTCTTGTCACTGGTGAACTCTGACGATTCTCCCACAGCACCGTTAGCCCACGCTGTAAGGCAATAAAAATAAACAACAAAATGCCGATGGCGATTTTCGTCCACCATGAACTCAGCGTACCGTCAAAGTTTATGTAAGTCTGAATGAGTCCCTGAATCGCCACGCCAAACAGCGTCCCCAATACCGTCCCTACCCCACCACTTAACAACGTGCCGCCAATCACCACCGACGCGATAGCGTCCAGTTCCACACCTACGCCTGCCAGCGCGTATCCGGCCTGGGTGTAAATCGAGAAGACAATCCCCGCCAGCGTTGCCAGTCCGGTGGAAAGCATATAAATGCGAATCGTGGTGCTGCGGGTAGAAATCCCCATCAGGTTTGCCGACGTCGCGTTGCCACCAATGGCATACACCTGATTACCAAAGCGGGTGCGATGCGCGAGGAAAATACCGATAACCACGACCGCCAGCATCAGTAACCCCATCGCGCTTAAACGCCCACCGCCGGGAATTTTCCACGCAAGGCTTGAGAGTGTGTCGTAAATCGGATGGTTAATCGGGATCGACTCTTCCGAAACGAGATAGCTGACGCCACGCAAAAAGAACATTCCCGCAAGGGTAATAATGAATGCCGGGATCTTCAGCGCGTCGATCAGAAGCCCCATAAATGCGCCGAATGCACACCCCATCAGCAGCACCAGCGGGAAGGCCAATAGTGGTGAAATCCCAAAGTCGCCAATCACTTTTGCCAGAAACACGCCGGTAAAAGCGATCACCGAACCGACGGAAAGATCGATCCCGCCGGAGAGGATCACAAAGGTCATACCGACAGCAATAATCCCCAAAAAGGCGTTATCGGTCAGGATATTGCATATCACTCGCGTGGAAGCAAAACCGGGAAACTGCGTCAAGCAGTAGAGATAGCCCAGCACAAAAACGCCGATGGTGATCATCAGTGGCAAGTTACGTTTTATCACGGCTACGCACTCCTTTAATCAGACTGATAAAGCGTTGCGACTGGACAATCAGCACGCAAAGCACCACCACCGCTTTCACCACCTGGTTCATCTCTGGCGGAAAGCCCGAAAGTAAAATCCCGGTGTTCATTCCCTGAATGATCAGCGCCCCCACTACCGAAAGCAGCAGGTTAAAACGCCCGCCCATCAGCGATCCACCGCCGATCACCACCGCGAGTATAGCGTCCAGTTCCAGCCATAATCCGGCGTTGTTGGCATCGGCACCGCGAATATCCGCCGCCACGATAATGCCCGCGATTGCCGCACACAGCCCGCTCAACACGTAGGTAAGCATGACGATGATCCGCGTGTTTACTCCGGCATTTTTTGCCGCCCGAATGTTGATACCAACGGCTTCGATAAACATCCCCAGCGCCGTTTTGCGGGCCAACAGCCAGAACAGGAGAAGCGTCAGCACGGCGATAATGACTGGCGTTGGTAGGAACAGCAGCGATCCACTGCCGAACCACGAGAGATCCGGCGAGTTAAACGTGACGATCTGCCCGGAGGTGATCAGTTGCGCCACGCCGCGCCCGGCAACCATCAGGATCAGAGTGGCGACAAACGGCTGGATTTTGAGGATCGCCACCAGAATGCCGTTCCACAATCCCGCCAGGATGCCGGTTCCCAGGGCGCTTAACAAAACAATCGGCAGGCTGAATCCCGCCACCGTCATCGCGGCAGTTGTGGCTCCTGCGA